>VBNY01000072.1 GCA_005877705.1 Gammaproteobacteria bacterium | reverse complement strand
GCAGCCGGGACAGCATCTAGGGGGACTGTCTCAATATCCCTGCGCGGGAGCCACGGATCCATGCCCGGCCGGCAGCGGCTTTATCGGCGACTATTTCGGCCTGACCATCTCGAGCTCGAACATCTACGCCTTGTTCGTCTCGACGCACTATCCGTCGACGGTCACAGCCGACGAGGGCGGGCCCATCTTCTACCAGCAGCAAGTGCTGGCCACGGTGAAACGGAACCAGTTCGGGCGAGGATTCTAGAGGCGAGATGGAACGGGACAGGCTGATCGACCGGAAGGTCTATCCGGTTGTCCCGCCGATGGTCGAATACTCTCTGACACCCGTGGGCCGGCTCTTCATCGAGCCGCTCGAGATGCTTTACGCGTGGGCGGCCAAGAACGACGACGCGTTGTCGAAGCTCAGGAGGAGGCGGAAGAAGCACACGGCTTCGACAGACAAAGCGAGGAAGGTTCAATAATCCTCAGTCACGACCGGTGGCGCTTGCGGTACTATTCCGGACATCATGTTAGGCAGGACAACAACGCTGATTTCTCGATACGCGCGTTGCTGTTGCGTCGTCGGCCTCCTTTGCATGGCACCCGCGTTTACGTCAGCCCTCGAGTGCTCGGAAATTCAATTTCGAGGCACGCGCTCGACCGTTTGCCGGGTCGACATCCATACGGATCATCTGCAGTTGTTTCTCGACGACGACTCGGGCAAGCCGTTCACCTCATTTCGGCGGGTTGCGCAGTCGCTGGCAGCGCACGACGAACACCTAGCGTTCGCCATGAACGCCGGCATGTATCGCGAAGATTACTCGCCTGTCGGCCTGCTGGTGAGGGATGGCCGTCAGATTCACCGACTCAACCTGGCGTCGGGCTTCGGTAATTTTTATCTGAAGCCCAATGGCGTTTTTGTTCTCTCAGCTTCCGGTGCCCGCATCGTCGAAAGCGCGAAGTACCGCTCATTGGAGGACCCCGCGCTACTCGCCACTCAGTCCGGCCCTCTACTTGTTTACGGCGGCCAGATCAATCCGGTCCTCAATCCTCAGGGCGCATCACGACTGATTCGCAACGGCGTCGGCGTTATCATCGCCGATCAGGTCGTGTTCGCGATCAGTGAAGAACCGGTCAATTTTTACGAGTTCGCGCTTCTGTTCCGCGATCGGCTCAATTGCACCGATGCGCTCTATCTGGATGGGAACGTGTCCAGCCTGTATGCCCAGAGTCTGGGACGCGACGACGAACGAGTACCCCTCGGCCCCATCATTGGAGTAACGATATCGGGTCGCGGCAGACATTATTAATTCGTGATCGGCCTCCAAAGTCACGGGCGAGCCGCTACAGGACGACCAAGTTATGCATGGTCGCATTCCGAACCGCCGCGAGCACAATGCCCGTGTCGAACGCGACAAATCTTCCTTGCTGCTGAACGGCCACGCGTCGAGTCGAAAATGTCCGGATCCAATAAACTGACTTCATCCGACCAGAATTCGTGGACATCCTGCTGACAGGCGTCGGCCAGACGCTTCATGACCGCTTGGACCGGCAAAGGATTTGGGTAGCTCGGGTTCGACATGATACGGACACAACCGTTTTGAGTGATCGGACACGAAGCCCAGCCTTCTCGGGCGTGCTTCGCGAACCAACTCATTGCGGTATCGTGCGACGCGTGATCGGAATCGAGCAACGCAATCAACACGTTGACGTCCAACAGAGCGCGCACTATTCAGAACTCGTCGTGCTGCAGCGGCCCTGCAGCCGGATGGCAGGTGGCCGGTTCACTTGCAATTATTAGTCGCGCGGATGCCCTAGTAGGCATCATCTTCACGAAGCTTGTCGATCAGCTCATTCGTGACGATGCCGCCGCGTCGCGCGAAGGGCCGAAGTCCATAAACTGCCTTGGGCTCCTTTACCGACGGTGCCTCTTGTGGAGTCATGAGGGCACGGCGGGCCAGCTCGGAAATTATCTCTCCGATGGTCTTCCTTTCACGCTGCGCCCGCTCCTTGGCGGCCTGCAGCACGTCATCAGCGATGTCGAGCGTGGTTCTCATGCATCAAATGCTAAAGCATGACGCATCAGATGTCCAGTCACGGACTGATGCTATGGAAGCCGCGTGCGTAATCGTCCTTGCTGGAACCTCAAGCGGGGGTCGTCCGGCAATGGTGCCCCTGATGAACTGGGAGGAATTAGGAGTTTGGCGGCCGCAAGAGCTGCAGAGGTTGCTCGCGGCCTCGCCTTGTGTCGGGTAGTTGACAGAAGCCCTGCCGGAACGAGTGCACGATCACTGCCACGAGAGACGAGTGGTTTGATTCGAACGACACTGATACGGCACCAATATCTACATACGGAGCAGGGCCATGAGAAACATCATCAATTCGGTCACGAAGCATTTGGTCAGCGCAGCCGGAGCGACGGCACTCACAGCGGTTTTCGCGTGGACTTTCCTCTATTCCACGCAAACGTTCCCAGTGTATTAGACCTCGCAAGCGGCCTCAGCAGCGGCGGCGGCCACGGTGGCAAGCGCAAGGGACCCGAGAACTTCACGGATCAGCGGCACGCGCAGTGATACTCACCTGAGATCACTGCGCGTACTGCAAAGCAGGGGACGCGCTCTTGCGCACTGGCTCCACCACCACAACTGGCACCGCCCCCACACGGCGCTAAAATCCAAAACCACCGATCGCCGACTCGATCTGGATGGGAACAACCTCTTGAGGTTCTACAGCTAGCGAGCCGGCGGCTCGTCCGCCGCCCACCCGCCGTCCAGGCGTTGAGCCAGCAGCCCGACGGCTTCAACCCGTTGGGCGCGGACCCAGGTCAGCAAAGCAACGTTGGCATTCGCGTCCGGGAACTGCCAATAGGCCGGCCTCTGCGATCGCAGTAAGGTTTATTGTATACCCTCGGGCGCTGCGACCTAGGGTAGGCGCGGTGTTCCGGTTTGGGCCCGAAAACGCATAATGGAAACCATACCGCTTGAGGAGATCCCCCTGTTCGCTGGGCTTTCGGACGCGGCGAAAGCCGAGGTCCGGTCCACATGCGCGCTGCGTGAGTACCGCGCGGGCGATGTCATTCTTGAGATCGGCGAGATCGGACAGTTCCTCTATGCGATTGCAGTGGGCGTGGTGTCCGTGAGAGCGGCCTCCGGCCACCACGAGCTCGCGATCGTGCTCGGACCGGGGGAGATTTTCGGGGAGATGTCGCTCCTGAGTGGTGCGCCCGTTTCGGCGGCGGTCATCGCTGAGCGCGAATCACGAATTTACTTAGTCACCGCCCGCATATTCGATGGGCTATTCGCCGACGAGCCCGCATTTCGCAAGGGCATCGCCGATCTACTAGCGGAGCGGCTGCGGCTCAGAACGTCGAACACGGACAGCGTTCCCACCTGCGCGCTCATCGGGCTTACGTCATCCGCGAGCGCTTTGCCCCGGGTACTCGTGCGCGGCGTGGATCACTATGCGCACGTGGTCGAAGCCGGTTGCTTCGCGGTGGGGGCACGCGGCACCGAGGAACTGGGAAGGGAAATCGACTCTTGGCGCGCATCGGCACATGTGGGTGATGTCTGCGTCGCGGCACTTCCTGCTGAGTCAATCGGTGAAATCGCGGCCCACACGCGTCCCGGCGACGCTGTACTTCTGGTCGACGATGGGACCTCTCGGCCAGACCTTGCGCTTTCGGGCGAGTGGGGCATGACCGACGTCGCCACGGTTCGGATTGGCACCGCCGCCCGTCGTCCAGGGCGCGCCGACGAAGTTTGGTCGTACCGCCTCGATGAAGCCGAGATCGCAGCGGCGGAAAACGCATCGGAGTGGAGTGGACGTGCGACACCAGTCTTGGATTCGATCGCACGCTGGATCGCGCGGCGCACGATAGGAATCGCGCTCGGAGCAGGAGCGGCGCGCGGTTTCGCCCACATTGGGGTACTCGCCGTCCTCGATGCGGCGGGTGTCCCGATTGACTGCCTAAGCGGATCGAGCATCGGCGGCATTGTCGCGCTAATGTACGCGATGAGCGGCTCGGCAGAGGGCGCGTACGAGCTGGCTCGCTTGGCGATTGGATCGAAGGAATTGATTCGTGATGTCAGCATTCTGCCCCGCTCGGCGTTGTTCCGCGGACATAAAGTTCGCCGCAGCGCCGAGCGGTTCGCAGCGGGCAGGCACCTCCCCGACCTCACGCGACCGGCGCTCGCGGTCGCGGCGGACCTCATTACGGGCCAGCGCATCGTGCTCGACCGCGGCTTGGTGGCCTCCGCGTTCTTGGCCACGTCGGCCATCCCCGGCGTACTACCGCCCATCAAAACTGCCGAGCATTGGCTGGTGGACGGCGCGCTTGTGAGCCGCATCCCGGTCGATCTGCTGGGCCGCTGGCGCTGCGGGCTCAAGATCGCCGTTAATGTGAACACCGAGGTATCCGCGGAGGGCGCACACGTGCACGCGGAGCTGCGGCGCGCGATGAGCAGTCCCCTCGGCTTGGCACGCGTGATCGCGCGCTCCTTTGACCTCCTCGCGGTCTCGCACGGCGCTGCGGACACGCAAGCGGCTGACATTGTTGTTAGACCTCACACGCATTCGCTGTCCGCATCTGATTTTGGTGCCATCAACTCCTTCATTTCGGCGGGCAGGGCTGCGGCTGAGCGAGAGCTTCCTGACATAGTAGACGCCGTCAAAAAACTAGTCCGAGCGCGGACCCCTTGACTGGAAAAACCGCATGCAGGAAGTTCTGCGGTTGTTTCGCCCTTAGCGCTCTTGCCTTGCTGGGAAGTCTTGAGAATTTGATGCGCCGCACTAGCGGATCGCCAATGCGGCGCACCAACAAGGGACGTCTCAGTGCAGTTGCGCGCTGGCGGTTATCTGCTGCTCGCTTCTGCCCGTCTTGGCGAGATATAGACTCGTCAGCAGCGGGTTATTGACTGCGGCGACCGCCTGAGAGATCGCCGAATCGACGCAGGCCTTCGTCGCGGCCACGCGTGCCAGCTCGCGCGTATCGGCCCCACCACAGACCTCATTGGCTGCGCTGTGTATCCGCCTATACAATACCGAGACGCCTTCACTGCTGGTCAGGTTCAGATCCCCAAATCTCACCACCTGCTGTGGTGGGCCATCGCCCCCCTCTGCGGCCTGTGTCGCGTCCGCCAGCATGATGGTGGACACCGTAGCCAGCATTGCCCAAGTCATCCGCAATACGTTTTTTCGGCTATCCATGACCGATTCCTTTAGGGACTGTGTGTCGAAGATTGAATTTTCTGTGCGTAATTGACCGCCGGCCGTGTTGTCGCTGCGCATGATCATGTACCCCTTTGCTTGAGTTGATTTCGGCTATCGCTACTCGGTGAGCGAACCCGCCACTTGATCGTCGGGAGTGATCGTGAGCGCATTGCAGGCGCGCTTCTGTCAAGTGCACGACACAAGCCGTACACTCAGGGCACTTCCGGATGAGAGGAACTCGGCAAATGGCTTTGGCCCCGCAGACCATACTGGAGCGCAACCGTCTTTTCCGTGGGCTGCCGGCAGCGACAATTCAGGAGATTTCGGCCCTGGCGATCCGGCGACCCTACAAGGATGGCGCAATTGTTTTTTCACAGGGGGATCCAGGCGACGCTCTTTACGGGGTGGTTACAGGCAGGATCCGCATTAGTGCCAGCTCACAGGCTGGCAAGGAGATGTTTCTCAACATCATGGAGCCCGGCGATACGTTCGGCGAGATTGCGTTGCTAGACGGGCATCAAAGAACGGCCACGGCCAGCGCTACTGCGCCCTCAGACCTGATGATCATCATGCGGCATCACTTTCTCGCTTTGTTACAGCGGGAGTCCAAGCTTGCAATCCATCTGCTTCAACTTCTCTGTCAGCGCATTCGCTGGACGAGCGGCTTGGCAGAAGACTCCGCATTGCTTGCAGTGCCCGCGCGGCTGGCGCGGCGTTTATTGAGTCTGGGTAAACTACACGGGCACGACACTCAGAAGGGCGTCCATCTGACGATTTCTCAGGAAGAGGTGGCGCGCTTTCTGGGGCTATCCCGGCAAGTTGTCAACCAGCACCTGCAAAACTGGAAGGCGAAAGGCTGGGTCGATCTCGGTCGCGGCAAGATAACTATCGTCGATGGGAACGCGCTGCAGGGAATCGTGGCCCGCAACGAGCCCCATGAAGGCGATCCCACACTGTAGGCCGCCGCCTCGTCGGCGTGATCCGCATCCCCTGCTTTGCAGTACGCTGATCCGTGAAGTTCT
>VBNY01000071.1 GCA_005877705.1 Gammaproteobacteria bacterium | reverse complement strand
GATGGCGGGCACGCGACCGGCGGCCACCTCTTCCTCGGCGATGACCGGCAGGCGTGCGGCCTGCGCGAGCCGCTGCAGAATGATCGCCTGCGCGGCATGATCAGCGGCCGTGACCGGCGAGTCGTCGGCCTTGCGCTCGACGGCGAACTCGCCTCGATAGATGGCGTGCGCAGCGCCGCCCGCCTCGACGGCAGCACCGATCATCGCCTCGAGGAGCCGGCTATCTGCGACCTGGCGGTTGGACACGTGTAGGACTCCATTGTCGACAGTCTACACAATGCCGCCGGCCAGGCTGGCCGCCAGATCGAGACTTCCTGGGAATGTGCTTATCACCCGCCGCACCGCCGCCGGAACCGGGATGCTGTTCGCGCGCAAAAGCCAATTAGCCAGCGCGGATCGCCTCGACCTGGATCGCCAGCTTCACGTCCATTTTGAATCCGTACTTGTCGCCGTAGCTGACGCCGAAGTCGCTGCGGTTGAACGTCCCCGAGGCATCGGCGCCGCAGACTTCCTTCTTCGTCATGGGATTGGGCTTGCAGAGGAACTGTTTGATGGTCAGCGTGACGGGCTTCGTGACCCCGTGCAGCGTGAGCTCGCCCTGGACCTCTGTGGGAGCGCCGTTCTTGAAGTTCGCGAGGGTGCCCTTGAAGGTCGCGGTCGGGTACTTCGCCACATCGAGCATCTCGCCGGACTTCACGTGCTCGTTGAGCTTCTGGTGACCGAAATCGATCGACGACGGGTCCACCGTCACCTCGACGGTCCCGGTGCCTTGTTCCCTGTCGAGCACGATCGTGCCGGAGGTCTTCTCGAATTTCCCACGCCAGATCGACAGGCCGCCCATGTGGTCGGCTTCGAAGCTGGGGTAGGTGTGGGCGGGATCGATCTCGTAGGTCACGGGCGCGGCGAGCGCCGAGCCGGCCAGCGAGGCCAGCACGGCCGTTAGGGCGATCTTCATTCCAGGCTCCTCCCAAGGATTGGCACAGGGTACCCGCTCATATCGCGGGCGCCATAGCGTAGCGGCAGGCAGGTGTAGCTATCCACACCCCCTTGGAGAGAGGTCTGGCCTATCGAGCCGCGGCAGCGGCAGCCGGCCGGGCCCGATGCCCGAGGGCGTGCGCAACGACTTCGTGCGTGATCTCCCCCGCGTGGACGTTGAGTCCAGCGGCGAGGCCGGGGTCGCGCTTGAGCGCCGCCTGCCAACCGAGATCGGCCAAGGCCCGAACATAAGGCAGGGTGCAGTTGGTGAGCGCGAACGTGGAGGTTCTGGGAACTGCCCCGGGCATGTTGGCCACGCAGTAGTGGATTACGCCATCCACGACGAACGTAGGCTCCGCATGCGTTGTCGGCCTGCTCGTCTCGAAACAGCCTCCCTGGTCGATGGAGATGTCGACCAGCACCGAGCCGGCTTTCATGGTGCCCACCATGGCCCGAGTCACCAGCTTGGGCGCAGCCGCGCCTGCCACGAGCACCGCTCCCACGACGAGATCGGCATCGCGAATGAGCCGCTCGATGGTTTCCGTCGTCGAGTAGGCCGTCCTCAGTGCCGGCCCGAACAGAGCCGACAGCTGGCGAAGGCGATCGACCGAGCGGTCGACGACCGTCACGTCCGCGCGCATTCCCACGGCTATCTCGGTCGCGTTGGTACCGGCGACCCCGCCCCCCAGGACCACTATTTTGGCCGGCGGCACACCCGGCACCCCGCCGAGCAGCACGCCGAATCCTCCATTGGCTTTCTGCAGGCATGCGGCGCCAACCTGGATCGACATGCGGCCGGCAACCTCGCTCATCGGTGTCAGCAGCGGCAGCGAGCCGTTGGGAGCGGTGACCGTTTCGTACGCAATGGCCGTTGCCCCCGACTTCATCAGGCCGTGCGCTTGCGCCGGATCGGCAGCGAGGTGCAGGTACGTAAAGAGCACCTGACCCGGCCGCAACATCTCGCACTCGAGCGGCTGCGGCTCCTTGACCTTGACGATGAGCTCCGCGCGTCCAAACACATCCGCCTCGCGGCCCGCGATGGCAGCGCCCGCCGCGCGATACTGCGCGTCGTCTACCCCGATGCCGTTGCCGGCGCCGGTCTCGATGATCACTTCATGGCCGGCTCCGACGAGCTCGCGAACACCCGCCGGCACCAGGCCGACGCGATACTCATGAACCTTGATTTCCCGCGGAACACCGATGCGCATAGGGCAGGCCCTCGAGAAGCAGGAAGGTAAAGCTTAGGAGCCCCAAGGCGCCGAGAACTTGCGTAATCCCAGCGGAAACTGCCTAATATGTGGCAGAATCTGCGCTTTCCAGCCGCATCGACCAAGGATTTTTGCGCTCATGGAGCTAGACCGCTACGACCACGCCATCCTGCGCCTGCTGCAGCAGGACGCGCGCATCACCAACACCCTGCTGGCGGAGAAGGTGAATCTGTCGGAATCGGCCTGTCTGCGGCGTGTGAGGGCGCTGGAGGAGTCCGGCCTCATCCAGGGCTACACCGCGCTGATCGACCAGCATCAGGCCGGCTATCCGGTGAACGTGTTCGTCAGTATCACGCTCGACCGGCAGAGCCAGTCTGGCCTCGAAGCCTTCGAGAACGCGGTGCGCAAGGTCCCGGAGGTCATGGAGTGTTACCTCATGACCGGTGAGCACGATTATCTGCTGCGCTTGGTCGTGGCGGACCTGGCCGATTTCGAGCGCGTGCACAACCAGCACCTCACCCGTCTGCCGAGCGTGGCCCGGGTGCAGTCGAGCTTCGCGATGAGAACCGTCACCCGCTCGACGATCCTGCCGGTTCGCTGAGCTTGCTTACCGTCGTTCAGGCCCGCGCGTAAGCCGGCAGGCCCAGGGCGAACTCGCGCAGCGCGCGGATGCCGCTCGCTTCCGCTCGGGTGCACCACTCGCGCAACTGTGCAACGGCCCGAGCCTGGTTGGCGGAGGCGTCATTCCAGAGCTGCTGCAGGCTCTCGCGGTACTCCACCACCCGGCGCAGCACCTCATAGCGCTCGAGCAGCTCGCGCAGCACCCGATGTGCCTCTTCGGCCAGCAGCGTGGGATGGCGGATCAGCAACTTCGATGTGACGCCGGGCACGGACCCTTGCGGCTCGCGCCGCGCAAGCTCGCGACACACGGGCAGCACCACTCGCCGCGCATAGTCCCGCAGCACATGCATGCGGTTGGTGAACAGCGCCTGCACCGTGTCGGCATCGAGCTCACGGCGTTTGCGCTCCAGATGCGGCCGCGGCGCCACCCAGCGCACCCTCGCGAGCCCCAACGTGCGGAACAGGCAGACCCACAGCCAACCGATATCGAGCTCCCAGCGCTGCACCGCGAAGCGCGCCGAGCGTGGGAACGCGTGATGGTTGTTGTGCAGCTCCTCGCCGCCGAGCAACAGCCCCCAGGGCAGCAGATTGGTGGCGGTCGAGGGCATCTCGAAGCTGCGGTAGCCGACTGCGTGGCCCAGCCCGTTGACCACCCCACCGGCGAAGAACGGCTGCGCAACCAGGTGCACGGCCACCATGAGAATCGCAGGCACCCCGAACAGAATCAGATGCGTCAGGATGAACAGCCACACGCCGAGATTGCGACGGCGGCTGTAGAGGTGGCGCTCGATCCAGTCATCCGGCGTACCGCGCCCGTAGTTCTTGAGGAGTTCCGCGTCGCTGGTCGCGGCGGTGTAAAGCTCATAGCCCTCGAGGACCACACGCTTCAGCCCAAATATAACCGGGCTGTGCGGGTCGCCTTCCTGGTCGGCGTACGCGTGATGGCGGCGGTGCACGGCTACCCATTCTTTCGTGACCGCCCCGGAGCTGAACCAGAGCCAGAAGCGGAAGAAATGCCGCAGCAGCGGATGCAGGACGAGACCGCCGTGAGCCTGATCACGATGGAGATACAGCGTGATCCCGAGGAGCATGACCTGGATGGTGAGGAAGGTCTCGAGCGCGTAGCCCCAGAAGGGCAGCTCGACCAGACCATAGGGAAGGAAGTCATTCATTGGAAGCGGACCCCCGGTTGCCCCACCGCGCGCGGAAGCTTGCGTCAATTCGGCAAGGGTCAGGCGACTTTCTGCGTGCGTTGAGCGCGGCCGCACGTTCCGAGGATTAAGCCTGACGGCGTCGCTCGGAGCAGACGCTTCACCTCGGGCTCTGCGGGTGGCTAGCTTGGAGGCAAGCGATCAAACAACCAGGATGATCTTGCCGATATGCGTGCCCGCCTCCATCAGCTCGTGCCCTCGCGCCGCCTCGGCCAGCGGGAAGCGGGCGTGAATCGGCGGCATGAGGCGCTTGGACGCAAACAATGGCCACACGTTCTGGCGCAGCGCGGCAGCGATGCGGCCCTTGTTCTCGACGGGTTGGACCCGCAGCGTGGAAGCCGTCAGGGTGAGGCGCTTCGACATGAAG
>VBNY01000070.1 GCA_005877705.1 Gammaproteobacteria bacterium | reverse complement strand
TCAGCACGGCGCGCTCAGCGCGATGCCGCGGCCAGGGTCTCTGCGTACCGCACTTGCACTAACGAGTTGACGAGGCGAGCGCGCTCCTGTTCCAGAAGGTGCAGGCGCGCAGGTCGCGCTCCGTCAACAGTCTCGTCGGTCAGCAGGTCATCCACCTGCGCAATGCGGTCCTCGAGGTCCCCTACCGCCGCTCGCGTACCAACACGCACGACGACGGGTTCTTTGGGCAGGCTCGCGAGCCAGCGTTCCCCAACTTCTACTCGAGTGTCTGAATTCACATCGCCTTCGACGGTGGCGGCACGAACGTGTGCCAGCTGGGACTCGTGCATGTGCGACGACGCGTCTGATCGCGTAAGGCGACTCCACACAGCGGCGCCCGCAATCAGAACTACCAGCGCCGCCGCAATTGCCGCGTACCGCTCGTTCACACCCGTCGTGCGCGGTTCAATCTGCTGATCGGTCCGGCGTTTGAACTCATCCCAGTCGTACGGCGGGGGCTCCTCGCCCGGCAGGGCGAGCAAACGTTGCGCGATTCGCTGCATTCGCTCTAGATCGGTGTGCATGCTTGTCCGCCCCCGTTGGGCTCGAACCACTCGCGCAATCTCGCGTGAGCGCGCGCAAGTTGGGACTTGGAGAAACTGATCGATCGCCCGAAGGAGCGCGCGATCTCCTGGTGCGAATAGCCTTCCACTTCGTACAACCAAACGACCGCGCGCGCGGTTGGCGACAGGCTCGCCAGCGCCCGCTCGACATCGAAGCTCTCCTCACGCGGCGCAGCGGTAGTAAGCAATGTCGGGACATGAGTCTGCGCATCCTCGGCACTCATGCCCTCAAGTCGCAGCCGTGCGCGCTGCCACGGAGAGCGCAGGAACATGAGGCATTTCGAGATGGCGATCTGCCTCAGCCAGGCACCGAGGGGTGCCTCCCCGCGATACTCCGTCAGGCGCTCGTACAGGGTCATCATCGTGTCCTGGAACAGGTCCTCAGCGATCGTCCTGTGGCCCACGAGCCTGCGGATCAGTGCGAACGTCGATGACGCCACCGCGGTATAAATCTCCGCTTGGGCGCGCTCGTCCCCCCTGCGCGCCCGCTCGAGCAGGTCGTGCGACACTTCGATTTCGACCAGCCGGGTCACGCCTCATTAGATGCCCGAGCCTGGCGAAAGGTCGCGGTCACGCGCGCCATTTTCTATACTTGGCGCCCCGCGCCCGGATGGCGGAACTGGTAGACGCCGGCTGACGCGGTGCACGGAATCTTTGCGGTTGAGAATGGCGATGCCTAACCGCTAGGATGGGAGGGAGCACTCGATGCCCGAGTGGCGGAATTGGTAGACGCAGCGGACTCAGACTAAACAACTTGAGCCCTCGCGGAGAAATCCTCGAGGTGAACCCCGTCAAACTCGGCGAAGGCCCTGAGCATTCCTGCTCGAGCTGATGCCGAGCCAAGCCCTGGCAAGCGCCAGGGAAGGTGTAGAGAGCAGACGGCGGGCACCTACGGCCGAACGGCTACGGTGAAGGCGTGCTCCAGACCACGAACCCGAGCGGGGTCTTGCGCACGGGGCGGCGAAAGCCGAAGTGGGAAGAAAATCCGCCGCCCTTAAAAGCGTGTCGGTTCGACTCCGACCTCGGGCAGCACCAATCTGCTCTCATGAGAAACCGGACTGTGCTCGGCGATGGTTACGAATCCAAGATCGACCCAACGACCTGCTGCGATTCCGGTACAGCATCGATGGCCTATGCGCCTGCTTCGGACCTTGCAGTTCGGCTTTGCCCGACTCGTGAGTCGAGATGGCTACGTGGAGGCGCATGCCGCGCCTTTCGACCTTACCTTCACCGGCCCGGCGGCGGATTGCATTACCCGTCACATCTATCGGTTGGGCGTGCATGAGCCGCGCATTACACGTTATCTGATCGATCACCTGCGTCTGGGGCCGGAGGATATCGCGCTCGACATTGGTGCGAATATCGGGTGGTACAGCGTGCTCCTGAATCGGTTGAGCGTGCCCGGCGCGCGGATTTTTGCCTTTGAACCCGATCCTGAGAGCTATCGGCTACTCATTAGGAATCTCGAGGCCAATGGGGCAACCCGCGTGACGGCGCTGAACGTAGCGATCGGGGATAGCCCAGGTATCGCTGAACTCCATCGCTACAGGGACCGCAACAACGGCCGCCATACTCTGCTTGCCGGCAATACGGGCGGAGGCATCGTGCGCGTGCCGGTGACTACCCTCAAGGACGTCTGGGAGAGCCAGCGCCTTGGATCCGGACCGATTCGGTTTCTCAAAATCGATGTAGAGGGCTTCGAATACTTCGTGTTGCGCGGTGCGGGTGAGCTGCTCGGGCGCTGCGCTTGCGTGGTCTTAGAATATTCACCTGAGGGTTTGCAGCTTGCGGGGTTGAAAGCCGAAGCCTTGATTGACCTCCTCGTAGCGGCCGGGCTGAGTGCGCGCACTTTCGTGAACGATCAGCTTCTGCCGATCAGCTACTCCGAGCTTGCCCGTGCCGCGTCGCAACACGATCTTCTACTGACGCCGGCGCAAGCGTCCTGAGCGCCGCGAACAGACACCGGCGTCGCGCACAAAGAGCTGAGGAACCCCTCATGGCCGACGGCCACAAATTGCCCCTGCAGAGTCAGTGCCTCAGCTGGAAGCCGCGCTCAACATCAAGTGAGGTCCGTCCCAAGCGTGGCCGCATCCGCCGGTGTCTGCTGGCAGATACGGACTTGAGCGCGTAACAAACGGACGATACTCTTACCGGTCACGCGCGACGAAATGCAGGGGGGCGCTGCGCGCGAAACGCGACATTCAGCGATGCAGCAACTGCATCGCGCGGCGAAGCTCGAGGAGAGCCCCTTGAAATCGTTCATTCTCAACCGGCACGGCAGCCTCGTGCTGCCGTCGAATTTCTTCCCGGAAATCGATTTTTCCAGCCTCGACACGCTCGACCAGCTCGCGGCCGTGGTGAAGCGCGACTTCGAACAGAAGTCCCCGACCGGCCAGGATCTGCTTGAGCGCACCGAGGCGGGCGTCTACAAGAGCCGCTACGACCTGCTGCGCGACCTGGGGCTGCACCTGTTCTGGGTCAATCGCTTCTCGATCACCATGTACGACAAGCGGCCGATGGCTTGGCGGCACGTGCCGAAGAAGCGTGACGATGTGTTCCTGCCGCTGGTCACGCCCTGGAAAGAGGCGGCGCGCAAAACCGCCGCGGTTCAAGCCGAGTACAACCGGCTGCCGCCGACCTGGAATGCAGAGCTCGAGTACTGCATCTTCGCGCGGCTGTTTGACCTGTTCAGCAACCGCCGCGATCACGCCACCGAGCTTCCGGCCGTCTTGCCGACCGTCGCCGAGATTCTGGAGAACCCGAGGAATCTCACTTTTCACATCGGCTTGTACGATCCGGATTTCAGCACCTTCTCCTACGAGGAGATCCTCGACTGTCACGAGGAGGTGCCGGAGCTCGAGGCGCTCATGCGTTGGGCGATGGTGCTGTACAACCAGTACCCCTGGCACCGTCAACACACCCGCCTCATCGAAGTGGGCAAGATCCGCGACGACGACGTGGTGCCGGTGTTTTATCCGCGTAATCATGAGGTGCTGCAGTTCATCCGCCGCGTCAAGTCGGGACGCCGCCCCGCACCTCCTGCGCCCGCGCCCGAGGCGAAGCGCCCCGCCCGCGGGATCCCGGCGGTCCAGGTGCGTAAGCAGTTTGCCATTCAGCCGCGGCTCGAGGCGCTCGCCGCCGTCAAGGGTGAGATCCGCTGCACCAACGAGGATCTGATGCGCAACGCCGCCTATAACTGGTCGTCGATGTCGTCACACGAGATCGTCGAGAAGACGGGTATCGAGTGCCGCCTGTACACGGAGCGTGCGCTCGAGGATATCTCACTGCAGGCCGCGCGCCGTGCGCTCGAGCATGCCGGCCGAACTCCCGATGAGATCGGCGCGGTCATCTGTTGTACCTGCACCAGCACCCGGCTGCTGCCGTCGATCGCCACCTGGCTGTCGGGTCAACTCGGCATGTTCCAGACACACGCTTCCTTTGATCTGGTCGCCGCCTGCGCCGGGATGGTGTACGGGCTCGCCGAGTGCGTACGCCTCCTGCAGGAGGTCAACCGGCCGGTGATGCTCGTGTGCGCGGAGAAATTCTCCGACAAGATCGGCAGCGTGCGCCCCTCGCGCATGATCTTCGGCGACGGAGCCGCCGCACTCGTGTTGGGTCCCGCTCTCCCGGGCGGGCCGTCGGATATCGCCGTGCTGCAGACTTATGCCAGCGGTCCGTTCAACGAGGTCAACTCGATCATCTGGCCCAATCCCGATTTCGACAACGGCATCACCGTCTACGGCCCGGAGGTGCAGTCTCTGGTGCGACGTTACCTCACCCAGATGATGGAGGAACTGTCCGCGGTCCGCGATGCGGACGAGCCCGCGCGCTCGCTGCTCGAGACCATCGATCTGGTCGTGCCGCACCAGGCGAACCGTACCATGGTGACGAAGCTCGCCAGTGCCGCCGGGTTTGCGCCCGAGAAGCTCTACTTCAACATCGACAAGGTCGGCAACACGTCCGCCGCCAGCATCCCGATTGCCATCTCCGACGCCGTCGCCGAAGGCGTCATTCGGCGCCCGGCGCGGATCTTCGCCCCCGCCTTCGGCGCGGGTGCGGTTGCCGGCTACGCCGTCATGCGTGTGGATCCCAGAATCGTGGCGCCCGAGACCCCCGCGCGGCGGACCTCAGCGCCCATCGCGGCACGCACCACCGACGAGGGCTCTCCCGTAGAGGACGTGGAGGCCGCCCTCGCCGAATGAACTCCCGCAAAACGCCCGGCTCATTTCAGGGAAGCAGCACCTGGCGGCCGCCCAATTGCATGGATGCGGCTCGCTGAATTGCCGGCCACCGATGGCGGCAGCACCTCGATGATACTCATCATCCCCTTGTCCTCGTGCTCGGCTATGTGGCAGTGATACACGAAACTGCCGACGTCAGGGCCGCGAAAGTCGATGAGCAGCTTCACGTTGGGGAACGGGTGGCTCGGGTTCTGGTCCCAGTATGGAACCTCGACCGTGTCCAGGTACTGGCCAGTGACCGCCGGCGCCGGGTGCGACCCGTTGATCTCGAAGTTGTTCTGCGACTCCACCAGGAAGTGAAGTTGATGGATGTGAAATTCGTGGTTTTCGCCCGTACGATTCTCCACGGCCCACTCCTCCACCGTTCCCTGGTTGGCCACGATCGACGCCGGCGCATTCGGATCGAACGGCTGTTCCGGCAGCCCCTCGGAGACCATATAAAACGTCGTTGAGCCAGTCAAATCAGTCTTCTCGTTGAAGTACAGGGTGCGCCTTACGGCGACCGGCGCGGCGCGCAGCCCCGCGAAGCGCCGCTGATGGGTATTCAACGCGCTGAACGCACCTACGCGGTCGTCGTTTGCGCCGCCGCGAGCACCGGCGGCATGCGCCAGCGCGCCAGCCGCGCCATCCACCAGCTTGATGGTCGCCAGAGGCCGCTGCGGATCGTTGTCCCCTACCGGGCCAGTATCGATGCCGAGCGTGATGAGCTGCGCGAGCTGCACCGACGGTGGCGGTGCGGCGACGATGAATTCGACGCGTGCGGCCGGCGGCAGCCTGAAGTGCTTCACCGGGATCGGGTGACCGGGCTGGGTGCCGTCCTGCGAATTCACCGGCACCCCGTCGATGGCTACCAACTGCATGGTCTGGGGAGCTCCGTCGAACACGTACTGCAGGTCGAGGATGCTGTCGGAGGAGGAGTTGGAAACCCTCCAGAACTGCCTTTCTCCCGCCTGCATGAGCAGCCTGGCCGGAACGAAGTCGGTGATGCCGGTATCTCCGGGCGAGAGCACCGGCACATAGTTCAGGGTGACATCCCAGGACGGAATGTTGCCTCCAGCCGCTGGTTCGCCGGGTATCTCCTGGTCGCGAACGATCAGGATCTGTTGGCGCAGGCCGCTGACTGCGGGCTGCACGTTTTCGATCCCTTCCACGACGATCGCTCCGGCGGCGCCGCCCTCCAGCGCATGCTCCGTCAGGCCAAGAATGTGCGGGTGGTACCAGTAGAGCCCGGGAGGCTCATCGGACGGAAAGGCGACCTCATAGCGGAAGGTCTCGCCGGAGTTGACGACCGTCTTGATCACCTCATCCGAGCCACAAGCCGGCGAGGCGTTGGCGCCGTGATAGTGGATGTTGACCGAGGATGGGCCCATGCTCGAGGCGCCGCAGTTCGGCGGATTCACCGTCATTGTCAGCTGCTGCGCCGGGGTATTGTTGGTGAGCGTGACGATCAGGTGGTCGCCGGGCTTCACATGCAGGGTTGGATTCTGCAACCCTTCCGGCGTCATGAAGCAGAACAGCTCGCGGTTGCTCGCATCCATCCTGTGTTGATACGAGAACCGCACGCTGAGCACGCCATGGGAACTGAACAGCGCCGCCGGATTCTGCACCACACTCCCCGCGGCGAAGCTTCGCGGGCAGGGGTCGGCGACCGCTGGCACCGGCGCCGGCGCGCTGCTGCCGGTCTCAGCGGACCGGGCGACTGCGCATACCTGTATCAAGGCAAGAATCAGTACGCCAGGCGTCAGCTTTACAGCGACCTGCCAGGTCTTTTCGCGGTTCATCGACGTTTCTCCAGCGCTCAAGCGGCCGTAAGCCCGACAGCTGGTCAATCTGGAGCTCCCTTCCACTGACAGCTGCAGGCCGCGGCGCGCGTGTTGGCGCACTCAGTGGACCGACTTTCTGCGGATGTGCGGCGTTGGGAGCAACCCACGTTCCCGTATGCGGGCGCGCGCGGGTGCTGCCGCGTGTTGGGCACGGTCGCCGCGTAACTGCTGGAGGTTGTAAAATTTATCGCGGCAGCAACGCCGCGCATGCGCGTGTTTGCACACCGCCGCAGCGGCGGCTGGGACAGACCCAGCGCCGGCGTCTCGTTAGGAGTCTTACGTACGGCGCATCGCTTACTGATTGTAGGCGAGCGATTCACGGAATCGCCGCAACTCTTCCTGCTGCGTGCCGAGACTGCGTTCGAGCTCCGCGATTTCGCTCTCCAGCCGGCCGTGGCGCTCGGACAGCTCGTATGCCTTCACGAGAAGTGCGGCACGCTGATCGGCGGGGGTGCTGTCGCTGATGATCTGGGCTTGTGTCTCCGCGAGACGTTCTTCAACCTCATGCAGCTGATGCCGCCGCCCGGCGATCTGGCCATCTATGCCGCTGACGGCGGACTGCAGCTCGTACAGGTGGTGCCCCTGCCGGTAGCCGTTCAAAAACGGGCCTTCGAGCGCCGTCGGACATACGCCCTCGTAGACTGCGCCGCGCGCCCCAACGGCGAACCCGTTCGAATCGCGGCAATAGGTCTCG
>VBNY01000069.1 GCA_005877705.1 Gammaproteobacteria bacterium | reverse complement strand
CTTGTACCAGAGAGGATCGTTCGAGGACGCCGCCAGTTTGGCTATCGCACGCGAGGCGGCCTGCGCGTTCATCCCGAGCGCTCAGCAAGCCGTATTCCTGCGCAGACGCGCCTCTAGTCGGGCGTGAGCACCAGGATCGCGAGTGGCGGCAGATGCAGGCCGAGCGAATGCGGCTGCCCGTGGGAGGGAAGCGCAAGCGCCTGCACCGCGCCGAAATTGCCTATGCCGCCGCCGCCGTATTCCTGCGCGTCGCTGTTGAGCCGCTCGCGCCAGCGGCCGGCGCGTGGCACGCCGATCCGGTAGTTGTCGCGCGGCACCGGCGTGAAGTTGCAGACGACGAGCGCGCAGTCTGCGCCGCGGCTCTTGCGCAGGAACACCAGCACGCTCAGCTCGGCGTTGCTGCCGTCGATCCACTCGAAGCCATCGTGCGAGAAGTCGAGCTCGAAGAGCGAGGCGGTGGCGCGGTAGCACAGATTCAGATCGCGCACCCAGCGTTGCATGCCGGCGTGCAGCGGATATTGCAGCACGTGCCACTCGAGGCTCTCATCGTGCTGCCACTCGCACTTCTGGCCGAACTCCGCCCCCATGAACAGCAGCTTCTTCCCCGGGTGTGTCCACATGTAGCCGAGCAACAGCCGCAGGTTGGCGAACTGCTGCCACTCGTCCCCCGGCATCTTGCCGATCAGCGCACCCTTGCCGTGCACCACCTCGTCGTGCGACAGCGGCAGCACGAAGTTCTCCGTGAAGGCGTACCACAGACTGAAAGTGAGCTCGTGGTGGTGATACTTGCGGTGCACGGGATCCTGCTGGAAGTACTTGAGCGTGTCGTGCATCCAGCCCATGTTCCACTTGAGGCCGAACCCCAGACCCCCGAGGTGGGTCGGCCGCGAGACCATCGGCCAGGCGGTCGATTCCTCGGCGATCGTCTGGGTATCCGCATGGTCGCGGTATACGGCCAGATTCAACTGCTTGATGAACTCCACCGCCTCCAGATTCTCGTGACCGCCGAAGCGGTTGGGAATCCATTCACCGGCGCGCCGGCCATAGTCGAGATACAGCATCGAGGCGACCGCGTCGACCCGCAGCGCATCGACATGATAAGTGTCCAGCCAGAACAGCGCGCTGCTCGCGAGGAAGTTGCGCACCTCGGCCCGGCCGTAGTTGAAGATGGAGCTGCTCCATTCCGGGTGGAAGCCCTGGCGCGGATCGGCGTGCTCATACAGGTGCGTGCCGTCGAAGTAGGCGAGGCCGTGCTCGTCGCTCGGGAAGTGCGAGGGCACCCAGTCCAGAATCACGCCGATGCCGCGGCGGTGCAGGTGATCGACGAAGTACATGAAATCCTGCGGCGTGCCGTAGCGTGCGGTCGGAGCGAAGTACCCCGTGACCTGATAACCCCAGGAGCCAAAGAAGGGATGCTCCATGACCGGCATCAGCTCGACGTGCGTGAAGCCCATCTCGGTGAGGTAATCGCCCACGGCGTGAGCGAGCTCGCGGTAAGTGAGCGAGCGGTTGTTCTCCTCGGGCACGCGCCGCCAGGCGCCGAGGTGCATTTCGTAGATCGACCACGGAGCATCGAGCGCGTTCACTCGCGCCCTGCGCCTCATCCACTCGCCATCGCCCCATTCATAAGAAAGGTCCCACACTACAGAGGCGGTGCGTGGCGGCACCTCACTGTAGAAAGCGAATGGATCACTCTTGTCGACGGTGTAGGCTGCGTGCCGCGAAACGATGTGATACTTGTACAGCGCGCCGGGGCGCACGCCCCGTACGAACGCTTCCCAGATGCCCGAGGAATCCGCTCGCGGCTGCAGGCGCTGGGCGGTGGGGCTCCAGCCGTTGAAATCACCTACAACGGATACGGACGCCGCATTCGGCGCCCAAGCGCTGAAGTGAGTACCCTCTCCCCCGCCCGCCTGCGGTGACGCGACTGGATGGGCTCCCAGCTTCTCGTAGGCCCGCACATGCGTGCCTTCCCGGAAAAGATAGATATCCTGGTCCGTGAGCAGCACCTGCGCAGTCTAGCAAGACACATGCCCACTTGACTGCGCTGCTATCGGAACCACGTCATGCAGACTCGGTTCCGATGCCCGCTTCGCGCTTCTTCTGCGAGCACCTGCACCAGAATCTCTTCTTCTGGGGCATGCATCTCCCGCATCCACGCGCAGGACCCGGTCGTCACAACCGGCCAGCTGGCAGCGAAGACCCTCCGCCAGCAGGTTGCGTGCTGCATTGATATCGCGGTCGTGGCAGAACCCGCATCGCGGGCACCGCCACTGCCGCTCATCCAGCCGCAACTCATCAAGGGTGTACCGGCACTCCGAGCAGGTCTTGCTCGAGGGATACCAGCGATCCACCTCGATCAGGATCTTGCCGTACCACTCGCTCTTGTAAGTGAGCTGCCGGCGTACCTCGCTGAACGCAGCGTCGTGGACCGCACGGGCGTTTCGCCCGCGCGCCAGTGCCTTGACGTTCAGGTCTTCGACGCAAATCACATCGAACTCACGCACCAGACGGGTCGTGAGCTTATGCAGGGCGTACTGGCGCTCCTGTTTCACCTTGGCATGAATCCGCGCCACCCGCAGTCGCTGCTTCTCGCGTCGCCGACTGCCTTTCTGCCGACGTGCGAGACACCGTTGCTGCTGGCGCAGGTATCTCAATCGTGCGTGATAGCGTTTGGGATTCGGGATCTTCTCCCCTGTCGAGAGCGTGGCCAGGTGCGTGAGTCCCAGGTCTACACCCACCGAGCGCTGCACGATCGGCAGCCAGGACGTCTCGACCTCCGCAGAGAAACTCACGTGTTAGCGCCCCACGGCATCGCGCGAAAGGGTCACCACATCTGGCCGCTCCACTTTGGGGAGCGATTCGGCGAGCTTGAGCGGGCCCAACTTCGGCAGACTCACGATTCCGCGTGCCCAGGTTGTCCATACGTCCTGAAACCGCAGACTCCCGGATATACTCTTGCGCTTGAAGCGCGGGTAGCGGGCACGGTGAGCAAAGAAGTTGGTAAACGCCGTATGCTGGTCCCGCAGGCACTGCGTGAGACAGGTTGCGGGCACTTCCGCGAGCCACTCGTGCCCCGGGGTGCGCTTCCACTGCGTCAGCCACCGCGAGAGATCCTCCCACGTGAGCCTAAGTCCGCACTCGCGGTGGGCTTCCGAGCGGATCTCGAGCGTCGTGTTCGAGAGCCAGCGGGTGGCGCCCAACCAGCGAGCCAGCAGTCGGCGTTGAGCACCATTCGGATAGGCGCGAATGCGGTAGCTGCGCGTGATGCTCCTCATGCTCGCATCCTAACTCGTTGCAGGCCGCAGCGCAGAACTCAAACATGTGCCGCCGAGCGCCGAAGCGCGCGACGCCTCGAATCGAGCTGCGCGCAATGGCTCCAGCCGGCGGGGTCGTTTCCTCCAATGCGCATCGTCGCCGAAGTCTTGATTCGCCTCTACCAATGGACCGTCAGCCCGCTTCTGGGTCCGAGGTGTCGCTTCTACCCGTCCTGCTCGAATTACGCGCTGCAGGCGATCCAGCGATTCGGCGTGTTGCACGGCGGCTGGCTGGCGGTGAAGCGTCTCGGCCGTTGCCACCCGTGGCATCCGGGCGGTTTGGATCCGGTGCCGTGCGAGCGCCGCGAGATTGCCCGCACGCATCACGTACATGACTAACAACCCACGCATCTATCTGTGGATCGCGCTGGCGTTCGTGCTGGTGCTGGACTACGAGGCGTGGATGCGCGATTACGGACTTAGTCCGACGCCGGCGGCGACGGCCGGTGCGCAGACTCCGGCCGGCAGTCCTGCCGCGGCGCCGGCAGCGGAGCTCGGCAGCCGAATTCCTCAGGCTCCCCAGGCGGCCCACGAGGGCGCAGCGAATGCCGCTCCGGTCGCGGCCGCCCCCGGAGAGCAAGCGGCAAGCGCTGCGCCGGTGACGGAAGTCGTGCACGTGCGCACCGACGTGCTGGACGTAGAGATCAGCACGCAAGGCGGTACGGTTCGCAAAGCAGACCTGCTCAAATATCCGCTGGTGAAGGGCGAGGCGGCGCGTGTGCAGCTCGAGAATGCGGATGATCCGCAGTCCCTCTATCTTCTGCAGACGGGCCTCACGGGTCCGGGCAGCTCACCCTATCCCACCCACTTGGCGGTGCTTACCAGCCCCGAGCGCGAGTACCAGCTCGATGGTGCAGCGGAGCTGCGCGTGCCACTCACATGGACGAACGGACAAGGCGTCAGCGTCACGAAAACGTTCGTCTTCCGGCGCGGCGAGTACCGCATCGGGGTCGAGTACGCGCTGCAGAACCGCAGCGACTCCCCGTGGCAAGCCGCGCCGTACGCGCAGATTCTGCGTAACGACCCGCGCACGAAACGCTCCATGTTCAACGTTGAGAGCTACGCCTTCCATGGACCGGCGCTGTACGACGGCACGAAGTACCGCAAGCTCGACACCTCGGACTCCCAGGACAGCCACCTCGCGCTCGATGTGCGCAACGGCTGGATTGCAGCGTTGCAGCATCACTTCGTGAGCGCCATCGTGCCGCCGAAGGATGCTTCGTACCGCTTCACGCTGAGCGCATCCGGCGACCAGTATCTGCTGAGCGCCTCGGGTCCGCTGCTGAGCGTCGCGCCTGGGTCGTCCGCCGGCCTCAGCCAAGCACTCTTCATCGGCCCGAAGCTGCAGCGGCAACTGGAAGCGACGGCGCCGGAGCTCGATCGGGTCGCCGATTACGGCAAGCTCACGCTGCTCGCGAAACCGCTGTTCTGGCTGCTGGACAAGGTGCATGCGATCACGGG
>VBNY01000497.1:1332-2781 GCA_005877705.1 Gammaproteobacteria bacterium | reverse complement strand
CCACCAGCTCCTGGGATTCAAGGCCGGGGAGCGCGCTGGCGGACCACAGCGAGCGGATCGGAGCGGCGTCCACTTCTCGTATCGATAATCGATGATAAGATATCGTCGCAGTCGCGGGACTCTACGGTAGCCCGCGGCGCGGGTCAAACGCCCGCCTGCGCGCTTTCGAATCGATTAGCGATGTGCGAGACTCGCGACCGGCGCGGGTGGCATTGCAACCGGCGTTGCACGGGGTGTCTCGATGCGAGCTCATGTTCTGCGTGCTGCACTGCTGTCTCTGATTTGTAGTGCTCCAGTGATGGGCTCTCCGCCGCTGCCCGCCGAGCGCCTCACCGTGACCGAGCTCGGCCCGCGCAGCCCGCATTGGGTGTACGTGCTCGACGAGGCGTTCTACAACGAGATCGACGCGCGGGTGCATCTCTTCGATGGTGATACCTATCATCGCCTCGGACAGATCGACGCCGGCTTCGCCCCAGGTATGAACTTGTCCCCCGATGGCAAGACAACGGTCGTTGCCACAACGTACTTCGCCCGCGGCAGCCGCGGTGCGCGCACGGATGTTGTCGAATTCACGGACAACGCCACGCTGTCGACCACTCACGAAATCGTTCTGCCGGCAAAGCGAGCGCAGACGTTGCCGTCATACTTCAATGTCGCCTACAGCTCGGATGCTCGCTTCCTGTACGTCTCCTACGTGACGCCCGCGGCATCCTTTGTGCTCGATCCGCTCCAAAAGACAGTGCTCGGAGAGATCGACACCGCCGGTTGTGTGCTCGTCATCCCGTCCGGCCCGAACCGGGTATCCTCGCTCTGCGAGAGCGGTCGCCTGCTGACAGTCACGCTCGATGCGCAGGGCCACGAGGCCGCGCGTGCGCTCTCCGATGTCTTCTTCGATGCTGACCGCGATCCGGTCTTTGTGCAGGGGGTGCCCACGGCGGATGGCTACGCCTTCCTGTCCTTCCTCGGGGAAGTCCACGAAGTGGACCTGTCGGCAGCGCAGCCGGCATTTCGCCAGCCGTGGTCGCTCGTCGGCGCAGCGGAGCGAGGCCGTTGGCGGCCGGGCGGCCAACAGGTCGGCGCGATCCAGCGCACTCTCGGCAAACTGTTCGTAGCGATGCATCGCGGCGGGGAAGGCTCGCACAAGGCTGGCGGCACGGAGATCTGGGTCTTCGACATGAAGACCCATCAACGCCTGGCGCGCTGGCCCCTGACGCCTCACAAGCTCGCCCCGGTGGTCGCAGTTCAGGTGTCGCAGGACGACGCCCCCATTGTGTTCGCGGCCACCCAGGCGGCCGATGTCGCGGTCTTCGACGGGGTCAGCGGCCGCCTCAAGCACGTAGAGAAGCACCTGGGACAGACTCCGTGGTTCCTTCTAAGCCCCTGACGGCGTTCCCCACACCTGGAAGCACTGCGATGCGCTCGCTCGACCGTCTGCTTGAAAATTCCTCC
>VBNY01000497.1:0-1275 GCA_005877705.1 Gammaproteobacteria bacterium | reverse complement strand
AGCCGGCGCCCAACGCGGAGAGCTGCGAGTATTGGCAGTACTGTGCGATCGACGGATTTCTGTGCGCCTGTTGCGGCGGCACTGCAAACTCCTGCCCGCCCGGCACGGCGACCTCGCCGATCACCTGGATCGGCACGTGCCACAATCCCGCCGATGGCCGCGATTACATCGTCTCCTACAACGATTGCTGCGGCAAGACGAGCTGCGGCAACTGCGAATGCAACCGCAACGAGGGCGAGAAGCCGATGTACCGCCTGTCGCGCAACAACGACGTGAACTGGTGCATGGCGAATACGGACTCGAACTACCACTGCTCGGTATCGGTGATCCTCGGCGTCGCGGAGAAGTGAGCGATGTGTTGGAGCTGCTCCGCGTCACGGCGTGGCGGCGTGAGCCACGGCACGGCTCGTGGGTGTGCCGCGGCCGCGGTGGCAACCCTAACGCTCAGCGCGCCTCTTTTGTGCTCATCCGCGGAGCCGACCGCTCCCAAGTACGCTGCGGGCGCGACGGTCTTCCAGGCGAATTGCGCTGTCTGCCACGGGCAAAATGGAGCCGGCACGCCGTCGCTCGCGCCACCGCTCACGTCCTATCCCGCACGCTACGCCGCAAGCGCCGAGGGACGCCGGCAACTCGCAGTCACGGTACTGTATGGCATGTTCGGTGAAGTTGTGGTGGAGGAGAAGCACTACAACTTCAAGATGCCCGACTTCACGCGCCTGGATGACGCCGCACTCGCCGCAGTGCTGAACTTTGTCGTCTTCGACCTCGCCCGTGCTGCGCAGAGCACCAAGCCGCTCACGGCCGAGGAGATCGCGGCCGAGCGCCGCCAACCGATGGACGGTGCAGCGGTGCGCGAGCGTCGGGCGGGCGTGCTTGCCGCGCTCGGGCTGTAAGATGCGTGTCGTGCTCGCCCTCGCCGCCACCCTGGTCGCCGCAAGCGCCGCACTGGCGAGCCCAGCTCAGGACTACATGCTCTATTGCATGGGATGTCACGGCGCGCAGGCCACGGGCGTGCCGGGCAAGGTGCCGCCGCTCGTCAACGCGCTCGCGCGATTCATGCGCACAGCCGAAGGGCGCAACTACATCCTGCGCGTGCCCGGCGCCGCCAATTCCGTGCTGACGGATGAGCAGCTGGCTGCGGTCCTTAACTGGCTCGCCGCGCGCTTCGACGGCAGCGAGCTTGCGAGCGGCGTCGCTTGGTTCACGGCGGAGGAAGTCTCGCGCGTGCGCCATTCCCCGCTCGCCGACGTCCTGGCCACGCGGCGCCAGGTAGTG
>VBNY01000068.1 GCA_005877705.1 Gammaproteobacteria bacterium | reverse complement strand
GATTCACGCTGCGACGGCGGCGGGGCTCGGCATCGGGGTTCTGCCGGAGTTCCTGTGCCGCCAGGGGCTCGCCACGGGCCGGCTGAAGGCCGTACTGCCGGAGTGGACGGTGCCACGGGCTGCCTCCCTGTATGCGCTCTACCCGGCGGCTCTCGAAGCGGATGCGCGCGTGCAGCGCTTCATCGACTTCCTGGCCGCGAACGTCGTCCCCGCTCTGACGCTCTCCAACGCCGCCTCCGCCTGATGTCCGCTTGCCGACGTTACAGCGCCTCGAACGGCGCTCCACGGGGCCTGCAGCTGCGCTCATGTTACCGGGGAGTAGGATTGCGCCGGACCCGCTACACTAGCAGTCACACCGCGCCGGACACGCTTCGCTGTCGGTGTCAGATCGTCAAGGGGACTGCTGATGTATCGCGCGCCGCTTCGCGAATTGAGTTTCGTGCTCGAGGAGCTGCTGGGCTCGCAGAGTCTCGCCGCCTTGCCGGCGCTCGCCGACTATTCTCCCGAGCTGGCGCGCTCGGTGCTGGAAGAGGCGGCGCGCTTCGCGCAGGGCGTGCTCGAGCCGCTGAACAAGCCCGGCGACACTCAAGGCGCGCGCTGGACGCCCGAGGGAGTCGTCACGCCCGCGGGTTTTCGCGACGCCTATCGCCAGTTTGTCGACGGCGGCTGGCCGCAGCTCGGGGCCGACCCCGTCTTCGGCGGGCAACGCGTCCCACTGGTGCTCGGCGCCGCGGTGCAGGAGTTGTGGGCCTCCGCCAACCTGGCCTTCAAGCTCTGCCCCATGCTCACGCACGGTGCCGTACATGCCCTCGAGCTGTCGGGCGCGCCGCAGCAGAAGCGCCTTTTCCTGCCGAAGATGGTGAGCGGAGAGTGGACCGGCACGATGGTTCTCACCGAGCCGCACGCCGGATCGGATCTGGGGCAGGTGCGCACGCGCGCCGTGCCGCACGGCACAGGCTATCGGCTGTTTGGCCAGAAGATCTTCATCACCTGGGGCGATCACGATCTCACCAGCAACATCATCCACATGGTGCTGGGGCGCATCGAGGGCGCGCCGCCCGGCGTGAAGGGCATTTCGCTGTTCATCGTTCCCAAAGTTCTCGTGAACGACGACGGCTCGCTCGGCGCGCGCAATGAAGTGCGCTGCGTGTCGATCGAGCACAAGCTCGGGATCCACGCGAGCCCGACCTGCGCGCTCGCCTTCGGCGACCGGGACGGCGCCGGCGCCTATCTGGTGGGGCAGCCGAATCGCGGGCTCGAATACATGTTCGTGATGATGAATGCCGCGCGCCTCGCGGTCGGCCTCGAGGGCTACGCAGTCGGGGAGCGCGCGTTCCAACAGGCCGCCGAATGGGCACGCGCCCGCGTGCAAGGCAGGCCGCCGGGCACGCAGGCAGCGCACGCAGCCGCGACCATCATTCATCATCCCGACGTCAAGCGCATGCTGCTCACGATGAAATCATCGACCGAAGCTGCGCGCGCGCTCGCCTTGTATGCCGCTTTCCAGCTCGATCTCGGCGCGCACAGCCCCGAGGCGGCTCGGCGCACGGCCGCGCAGGCGCGGGGTGATCTGCTGATCCCGATTGTCAAAGGCTGGTGCACCGAGATCAGCAACGAGGTCACCGCCGTCGGGATCCAGGTGCATGGCGGAATGGGCTACATCGAGGAGACCGGCGCTGCGCAGTACATGCGTGACGTGCGCATTACGACCATCTACGAGGGCACGACGGGCATACAGGCGAACGATCTCATCGGCCGCAAGCTCGCTCGGGATCGTGGAGCGGCCATGAGCGCGCTGATCGCCGACATGGCGCGCGAGCTGCAGGCGCTGACCGCCGATCATGTCGCGACGAACGCGACGCGCGAGGCGGCGCTGGGGTGCGTCGGGCTGCTGCAAGCCGCGACCGGCGCGCTCCTCAGGATGTTGGCGTCGGCCCCGGAGCTCGCGCTGGCCGTCGCAGTGCCGTACCTGAAGCTGTGCGGATTCGTGATCGGCGGCTGGCTCATGGCGAAGTCTTCCGCCATCGCGGCCGCAAACCTGAGCGGTCCGGAGCGCGAGTTCTACGAGGCCAAGATCTGCTCGGCGCGATTCTATGCGGAGCAGGTGTTACCCAACGCCATCGCTCTGGCGCGCGTGGTCGAGAGCGGCGCGGCGAGCGTAGTGGAGACCGACGCTGCGCTCGTTTGAGCAGTCACAGACGGATGTGTCGGAGGAGCCGTGAACAGACGTCAGATCCTTTCCGGAGGAGTCAACATGCTGGTAGCTGCTGCGGTAGCGGGTCGGGCATCCGGCGCCGGCGCAAGCGAGGCGCTGCTGACGCGCAAGATTCCCTCGAGCGGCGAGGACATCCCCGTCATCGGGCTCGGCACCTCCGGCCCGTTCGAGGTCGGGGAGTCGCCGGCCCAGCGAGCGCCCCTCAAGGAAGTGCTGGAGGCGTTCTTCGCCGCGGGCGCGCGTCTCATCGACACCTCTCCGATGTACTCCACCGCCGAGCGCGTGCTCGGCGATCTGCTGACGCCCGCAATGCACGAGCGCGCCTTTCTCGCCACCAAGGTCTGGACGAACGGGGAGCGGGCCGGGATCGAGCAGATGACGCACTCCGGCGAGCTGCTGAAAGCGCCGCGTCTGGATCTGATCCAGGTTCACAATCTGCGCGATCTGCAGACGCAGCTGACGACCCTGCGGAAATGGAAGGAGGCAGGGCGCGTGCGCTACATCGGCGTCACCCACTACACCGTGGCCTCGCATGAGGATCTCGCACGCGTCATCAGCCGTGAGAAGCTGGACTTCGTGCAGTGCAACTACTCGGCTGGCACCCGTGATGCCGAGCAGCGCCTGCTGCCGCTCGCGACGCAGCGCGGAGTCGCCGTGCTCGTGAATCGCCCGTTCGAGGATGGCGAGTTGTTCGAGCGTGTGCGCGGCAAGCCGCTGCCTGCCTGGGCCGCCGAGTTCGATGCCACGAGTTGGGGACAGGTGTTCCTCAAATTCATTGCGGCACATCCGGCTGTGACCTGCATCATCCCCGCAACGGGCAACGTCAGGCATCTGACGGACAATCTCGGCGGCGGCCGCGGTCGGCTGCCGGACGCACGCCAACGTGAGCAGATCGTGCAGGCGCTCGGCGGAGCCTGAACGGCTACGGCCGGCCCGGTGGCCGGCGGTTGGCGGCGTCCCGGGAGACTCGATCGCCCAGCCATTTTTCCACCTTGACGCAGGCGCCCAGGATCAGCAGGCCGAAAACAACACCCAGCAGCGCGATGCCGAGCTGACCCAGGCCGGCGGCCGCGGCCGCCGCGGCCGTCATCCAGATGCCCGCCGCCGTCGTCAGGCCGTGGATCTCGTGCTCCGCCGTCAGCTTGAGGATCGCGCCGCCGCCCAGGAAACCGATGCCGGTGATCACTCCCTGGATGATGCGCGACAGGTCCGCCGAGGCCATCCCGGCTTCCGCGGCGGTGACCACCACCATGGCGGTGCCCAACGCCACCAGCATGTGAGTGCGCAATCCCGCGGGCTTGTGTGTCAGCTCGCGCTGGATTCCAATCAGCGCCCCGATCAAGATCGCAACGAGGAGCCGCGAGCCGACGCGCATGATCTGAGCGACATCGGGCATGGCCAATGTGAGGTCGGCGGTAGGGCTGCTCATGGTGCGGCTCTCAGCGGTGACGGGAGCGGGCCGGCCGGCGGGTGCGCAAGCCGGCGGGGACGCGCAGTTGCAGCTTCGGCGGCTCGTTCAGGCTCTGCAGGAAAATGCGGCGCTCCTCGGGCGCCAGGCGCGCCCAATCCACCTTCTGCGCGTGGGTGCGGCGCAGCTGGCTGTCGCTGATGCGCGCCTGTGCGGTGCTGCTGCTCGACCACTTCGCCGCCAACCGCCGCGTCGAGCCTTGGCGCAGCAGATCGACGACCGCCGCGGCGACGGTCGCATCTCGCGTGAGCTCGCTATGCGCAACGGGTGCGTAGAGCGTAAGCGCTCCGGGGAGCGCCGCGCTCACGGCCGGCACTGTGCCGTCGCCGCGGCGGGTGATCGTGTACACAAAATCGTCATTGCGCCGGGTGACCGAGGTGACCGTCGCCTCGCCGACACCCACGATGACCGCCGTCCGCTCGTCGGGCCCGGCGAGCGCGCCGTGAAACGTGCGTGCGCGCTCCAGCAGCTGCGGCTGCGGTTGTGGCCCTGTCCGCGGCCACACCGCGGCATCGAACAAGTCCGTGCCGCCGCTGCAGCTCGATGTTGGCAGCATGTGATACAGGCTTGGGAAAGTGTTGAAAATCTCGCCGGCGAGGGCCTCCGCGGAGCCGTTGAGGACGAGCCTGGCGATCTTGCGTACGACCGCATACGTCCCGCGCAGCGCCTGCACGGGCGCAAAGGAGCCGCAGTTGGGACAACCCAGCAGCACGAGCCGCCGGACCTGGTCCGTGCCCGGCAACGCGAGCGCCGCACGGCTCACCAGCCCGCCCATGCTGTGGGCCACGATGGCCACCGGGTGCGCGGCTTGAGCGCGCAGCCATTGCGCAAAAGCGCGACCGAGCTCATCGACACCGAGCCGCCAGTCGTACGCGTGGAAGGCAGCCGCGAATCCGGCGGCGCGCAGTTGCAACTTGAGCCGCAGATACGAATACGGCACGACCCCGAGTGGCACGATGTGCGCCGCGCCGGGCAGCCGCAGCCTCGCCAGGCGCCCGACCTGGATGTCGATAGGATCGACCCACAGAACATCGTTGGGCAGCGGCGGCTGCCGTATCAGGCCAAGCTGCGAGCCCATGATGCCCGGCACGATGATCGCCCGAGGCGCCTCGGCGGCCAGCGGCGCGCGCGCCGCACGGGCGAGTTTCACGAGGTCGCGATATTCATCCGCGCCGAGATATGCGATCAGCTCGCGCGAGCGCTCGCCGCTGAGCAGCAGCTGCTCGATGTCGACGTCGCGCGAGGCGAACCGGTCGTATGGAGTGTGCCAGACGATTTCCGCGCAACCGACTATGATTCCCGCCTCACCCACCGCATGCAGAAGCAGCGCAACCAAGCGGAATTTCTGGCACTGATTGCGCTGTTCAGCGGCGCGTTGTGCACGGGGGCCGCGGGGCTGCTGGTACGGCTGTCCGAGACGGGGCCGGTGGCGACCGCGTTCTGGCGCGGGTTGCTCGCCTTGCCGCTGCTCGCGCTCTGGGCGGTACTCGAGCGACCGGGCGCAGGCAACGGCCTCGCACCCCCGAGTGGCTCACCAGGAGTGTTGTCGAGACTGCGCGACGCGCGCTTCTTCTGGGCCGGTGTGTGCTTCGCCGGCGACCTGGCGCTGTGGCACTGGTCGTTGCTCCTGACATCCATCGCCGCCTCCACGCTCGAGGCGAATCTCGCTCCGCTGGTCGTGACCGTCATCGCGTGGCTGGCATGGGGAGAGCGTCCGCGGCCGCGATTTCTCCTTGCGATCGGCTTGGCGCTCGCCGGCGTGGTGCTGATTGTCACCCCGAAAATCGGGCACGGTGGCTCGTCACTCCTGGGAGATGCTCTGGGGCTTGGGACCGCGTGCTTCTACGCGGCCTACCTTATCGTGATAGCGCGGTTGCGGGAGCGGTACCGCACAGGCCTGGTGCTGTTCAGAACGACCATCGTGTTCACCGTGCTGCTGCTGCCGCTCGCGCTCACGCAGAAATTCCTGCCGGACACGCTGGCAGGTTGGGCGATACTCGCCGGCTGCGCGGTGGCCGCGCAGTTCCTCGGCCAGGGGTTGATCGCGTATGCGCTGGCGCATCTGCCTGCCACGTTCGGCTCGGTGGGCCTGTATGTAACCTCGATCGCCGCGGCCGTATGCGCCCGGATCGTCCTCGATGAGCGTCTTACTCCCGTACAGATCGTGGGCGGGTGTGTGGTGCTCGCGGCGATCGCCTTGGCGCGCTCGGCGCGCGCCTCGCCCGAGCCTGCGCCAGCGGCCGCTCACGCGCCGCGCGCCGCGGTGCACTCGAGCCCAGCTCGTGAGCGCGAGTAGCTTATCTGGCGTGCTCGGCAATCACGTTGCAGACAGCGTCGATCGCGATCCGCCGCGCGCTCGTCTTGCGCCACACGGCACCCACGTGCCGCAGCGGTTGCGGCTTGACGAATGGCCGGACGGCGACTCCGCGGGCCTTGCCATAGGCCCCGCGGCTCGCCAGCTCCGGAAGCAGCGTGATCCCCGCTCCGGTCGCCACCATCTGCCGCAGGGTCTCGAGACTCGTGGCGCGGAAATCCTGCTTCTCCTGCGTACCGATGCGGCTGCACACTTCCAGCGCCTGGTCACGCAGACAGTGCCCGTCCTCGAGCAGCAGTAGCGTCTCGCCTTTCAGGTCCTCCACGCGCACCGTGTCGCGCTTTGCCAGCTTGTGAGTGGCCGGCATGGCGACAGTAAAGGGCTCGGAGTAAAGCTCGCGCGCTTGCAGTCCGTCCAAGTCCACCGGCAGAGCCAGGATGCCGACATCGATCTCCCCGGACTGCAGCTTGGCGAGCATCGGAGCGGTCTGATACTCGTACAGGCCCAGCTCGAGGCGCGGCAGCGACTTGCGAATCGCCTG
>VBNY01000137.1 GCA_005877705.1 Gammaproteobacteria bacterium | reverse complement strand
CGGCGAGGTCCAGCTTTACGGCCACGCTGATGTGTCTTTAGATGATCAGACCAATGGCATGACCGGCTTCATCAACGGTGGTCTGCCAGTCACGGGCCACAATGGTTGGCTTCCTGACGTCTCCAGCAACCTGTCGTTCTTCGGGGTTCGTGGCAACCGTGGTGTCAGCGAGGATTTGAAAGGGGTTTTCCAGGTTGAAACGGAGATTGCCTATGCCGCCACGCCGGGTGCATCAGATCAGGCAACAGACACAACGGCGCAGAAGTTCAGTCTCGGATCGCGCAATAGCTTTGTCGGACTTCAGAGTGAGACATATGGTGCTATCAAGCTTGGCAAAACCGATACGCCATACAAAACCGCCACCGCCCGCCTGGACCCCTTTGCCAGTACACCGGGTGATTACAACGCCATCATGGGAAATAGCGGCGGTGATAATCGAACCGAATTTGATTTTCGCGCGCCTCATGCTGTCTGGTACGAGTCGCCAAATATAGCGGGCGCGCATGCTAATTTCCTGGTTTCGCCCGGCCAGAATCGGAGTACCGATACTGGACTGTATGCCCAGGGCGAACCGGATTGCAGCGGCGGTAATTCGACTGGAGGCTTGAACGGGAATGCCGGTCAACCCACTTCCTGTGAGGATGGGTCTTTCGCTACTCTTTACAGTGTTGATCTCACCTATGACTCTGGTCCGCTTTATGTCACCGCTGCGTACGAGCTCCATAAAGATGTAAATCGCATAGGCGACGAGATAGTTCCAGGCACCATCGGAATCCGCGATGAAAGCGCCTACAAGCTGGGCGTGCAATACACATTTCCGACCAAAACGACCGTCAACGTCGTCGTCGAACGATTGCAGCGCGATGCAATCACCGACAGCCTGGATGAGCGCACCCATACCGCTACCTGGCTGGCGCTTACTCAAGGTCTGACGGCCTTCGATGACTTGAATCTTGGCTGGGCACACGTTGGCAGGACACCGGGGCAGCCGGTGGAAGGGGTACAAGACAAATTTGGTAATCCTGCGCCTGCCGGTTCCTCAGATAACGAGGCCAACCTATATACCATCGGCCTCAAACACCGCTTCGTAGACAAGCGGACCACCGCATATCTGACGTATTCAAGCTTGGTCAATGGCTACTGGGCGCATTACTCCCTTGGTGCCGGTGGTCACGGTCTTCCCACTAGAAACTATGTCGGTGACAAATTTAGCGGAGGCTGCCAGACGGGAGGTAATTGCGGTCCCCCGTTTTCTGGAAATAACCCCGAAGCAGTCTCTTTTGGTCTGACTTACGATTTTTGAGCCAGTTGATAACATGAAAAAAAGGCGCCCGCGGGCGCCTTTTTGTCGCTCGCCGCGACGACGAATATCTGAGCGCGCGATCGCGTGCGAATGGCGCATTGCGAATGTTGCATGTTTACCAGAGCTTGTCGCCGCTCGCCATGCGCTCCTGCATCTCCACCTGGAATGCTGGCGGGCCGAAGGCGAACCAGTCCTGATCTATGCGATACAGCAAGAGACGCTTATGTTCCGACGCGAAATTCTTGAACCATTCTATAGTCTTGTCATCTGGTGCATCGCCGACTGGTACGGCAACATCAACATCCTGGCCGTTCCAATTGAACCGTGCAGGGAGGAAGATGACTTTGGCCTTATCGGGGCGGAGCCAGTCTGGTAATGGGCTTGTTGGCATGAGCCAACCACAGAAGAAACGCTGGCACGGGTCGAGCGGCCGCCGTTCATAGATCAAACAATTGTGGCCGGAACTGTGGGGGCAAGGGTGGCCGGGATAAACCTCAACGCCGTAGACATTGATCTTAAGCCAGCCATCGCAGCAGGCCGTGCACTCACCGCACCGGCGGCTCGATGCCGCCGCTACTGTTGAGCGCACCGCACCACCTCAGCACCGCCGCACGGTGTATATTTTCGGCTGCTGCCGCAAGGAGAGAACTCATGCGTTGCTGGCTTTGCCAATCGAAAACTCTCCATTCACGCGCACCGCGCACGAACGCAACGGGGGCGGCGGCTGCCGCGTGCGGCTCGCGCACCACCATCTATTATAGTTCAGCTGGGCGATCGCGGTGGTCGCGCGCTCGGTTGGCAGCGCAGCGAGGCGAGTCGGCGCGCGTTTCGCTCGAGCTCGGTGCCTGCCAATCGACTGGCGCAGCTACGCGCAGTACATTACGGTATGGCTTTTGCACTGCAATTGATGGACTAAGTGGCTTGAGCCGCGGCTGGGGCATTCGGTCGGACTGGGACTCTCGTTTTTCACACACTCAGCCGCGGGAGGTCTGTTGCGGCTGCGTTCGTACGGCCGTGCCGATAGGAGAGGAGTACGGTGTTGCAACGCTCGAAGCGCATGCTGTATGCCGGATTCGCGATAACCGCTACATTCGGCGCCGTTGCATGTTCGATGACTCCGCAGCGGACGGCTGCCGAACGGCAAGCCGACAAGCAGACTGCCGCGCAGGTTGGTCACGGCAACGTAGCGCCCGTAGCCGGCGCCGGTGACCGTGGGGTCGCAGTCGCGCACTGCGGCGTCGATGCTTCGACTTCGGGCGCGCGTTGATGAAAATCGCGATCATCGGTGTTGGGTCAATCGGCGGCTACCTCGGAGCCCGGTTTGCGCTTGCCGGGGAGGACGTGACGCTCATCGCCCGCGGAGCAAACCTCGAGGCGCTGCAGACCCGCGGCATTCGGCTCATGATGGCTGATGGCAGCGAGGAGGCCGTTCCTCGCGTCAACGCAACCGCCGACTACGATGCCGCGGGTCCACAGGACGTGATCATTCTCGCGATGAAGGCCCATCAGGTCGCGGCTGTGGCAGCGGACGTGCCGAAACTGTTCGGCTCCGGCACCGTCGTGGTGCCGATGCAGAATGGGATCCCGTATTGGTACTTTCACCGGCATGCGGGTGCACTGGCGGGGACTCGTATCCAGAGCGTCGATCCGGGGGGCGTGCTCAGCGCACACATGCCCCCTGAGCGAGTCATTGGCTGCGTCGTGTATCCCGCCACCGAACTCGTGACACATGGCGTCATCAAGCATGTCGAAGGCAACCGATTCCCCGTCGGCGAGCCGGACGGCTCGGCAAGCGAGCGGGTGGCGCGAGTGTCGGATTGCTTCACCCGCGCGGGGTTGAAGGCACCGGTGCTCGAGGATATCCGGGCGGAGATCTGGTTGAAGCTGTGGGGCGCGCTGTCGTTCAACCCCATCAGTGCCCTATCCCGAGCAACACTCGCGGGGATCTGCCAGTACCCGCCCAGTCGCGCGCTCGCGGCGGCCATGATGAGCGAGGCGCAAACGATCGCCAACAAGCTCGGCATCACCTTCCGCGTTCCGCTCGAGAGGCGCATTGCCGGTGCGGAGAAGATCGGCCACCACAAGATTTCCATGCTGCAGGATGTCGAGGCGGGGCGGGCGCTCGAGATCGATGCACTGCTCGGAGCGGTCATCGAGCTGGCGCGATTGACTGAAACGCCCACGCCCCACCTCGACACCGTGTACGCCGTGACGAAGCTGTTGGCGAAAACCCTGGAAGAGAGCAGGTCTCACTGAGCCGTGCGGCCCGGCTCGGAGTACCCTCCATGACTACAGCCTACATCACCCACCCTGACTGCCTGCGCCATGAGATGGGCGCTGGCCACCCGGAATGCCCGGCCCGCCTGACAGCGGTCAACGAGCACATGCGCTCTTGCGGGCTGCTGGAGCAACTGCTGTGCCTGGAGGCGCCACTTGCGAACGCGGACGACCTCAAGCGCGTGCACCGCTCGTCCTACGTCGACCTGATTTTCGAGAATGCGCCCGTGGAGGGTTATGTGCAGCTCGACCCCGATACGGTGATGAACCCGCACAGCCTCGCTGCGGCGCGGCGCGCGGCCGGCGCGGGGCTGCTGGCGGTGGACGAGGTGATGGCTGGGCGGGTACTGAACGCGTTCTGCGCGGTGCGCCCTTGCGGCCACCACGCAACGCAGGGCCGCTCGATGGGCTTTTGCATATTCAACAACATCGGCGTGGCCGCTGCCTACGCGCTGCAGGAGAAGGGGCTCGAGCGAGTCGCGGTAATCGACTTCGACGTCCACCACGGCAACGGCACGGAGGATATGTTTAGCGCACCGCAGTGGTGGGACCACCTGTTGATGGCGAGCTTTTTCCAGCATCCCTTCTATCCGGGCAGCGGCACCGAGAACCCTGCGCCGAATATGATCAACGTGCCGCTGGCTGCCGGCAGCGACGGTGCCGCAGCAAGAAAGGTGCTCGAGCAGCGCTGGCTGCCGGCGCTGGATGCTTTTCAGCCGCAGATGATCCTGATCTCCGCGGGCTTCGATGCCCACCGCGACGACCTGTTGGGGGGGCTGGCGTTGGTGGAGAAGGACTATGCGTGGATGACTCGAGAACTGATGGCGCTCGCCGAGCGGCACTCGCAACGCCGCATCGTCTCGATGCTCGAGGGTGGCTACAATCTGGCGGCTCTCGGCGCAAGCGCAGTCGCACACGTCAAGACTCTGGCCGGCCTGTAGCGGATCGGACGCCGGCGAGTCTCGCCTCAGACGGTCAGCCGACGCGGGAATGGGGTGGGGCGCGGGGGTCGTCGTGATGCGCTTGGAATGACTCGCAGTCTGATCTTATCGAGCAGCGAGCTTGCGCAGCGCCTCGCGCGGCAGCTCATCGAGCTGCGCCTCGCCGTGCTTCACCTGCTCCAACAGCTTCTCGCGCATGCGGCGCGTCCAGAACTTGTTGATGTGATTGGCGATGCCGTCAATGGCGTCTTGCCGTTGCG
>VBNY01000136.1 GCA_005877705.1 Gammaproteobacteria bacterium | reverse complement strand
GGCGGTCGCTTCCGACAACACCTCGATCACGATCACGAAGGATCTGCCCGCCTGGCCCGTGACGAACCCCGAGACGCCGGTATCGACCTCGCAGTCGCTGCAGATTCTCGCCGACGCCGCCAACGGAACGATTTTCTACGACGTCGATGCGCATACCAGCACGACAATCAAGAACTTCTCCACCGAGGCTTCGGGCCTGGTCGGCAAGTATGTGCGAATCGCCGCCCGCTATCAGCAGAACGGCACCCTGGTCGCGGTCCGCATCTGGGCCAGCACTCAGTTCAACAGCGTGTGGCTGAGCCCTGAGGGCCACGTACTGCATGTCGATATCACGAATGCTGTGATTACGGTCGCGAACGAGTCCGGTGTCGCGGTGCCGCTGACGGTCGACGCCAACACGCAGTTCTTCTTCCGCACGCCGCAGAACGGGCTCGCCGATGCAACGCCGATCGCCACGGGCACCGCGTTCCTGACAAACCATGAGCTGGTGCGCGGCTTCAAGGTGCACGCGAGCGTTGTCGATCCGCTGGCGACCCCGTTGGTCGCTCAGACCGTCGACATCGAGACCGCGGCATACTCCGGCAGGATTTCCGGGGCCAACAGCATGGGATTCACCTATACCCATCACTTCCGCACCGCCGGAGACGACTACGCCGTCACTCTCGACTACATTTCGAGCGCGACGGCGAACGGCAAGGACTCGAACGGCGCCCCCATCACCGGCTTCAAGTACTGGAACTTCGCCTATCCCACCCTGGTTACGAGCGGCTCCAACGCCGTGGCCGACTTCGTTGCCGCGACGAACGGCGGCGTGAACTTCGGCGGCAGCGTGGGCGCCGTGTCGGCCTGGGGTGTGTCGTATGCGAAGTGGGGCGATCCGGCGAACCCGAGCGGCTGGACCGTGCCCTGGACGGTGCTGCTGCCTGCGCCGGTGGCGCTGGGCCTCGTGGCGACGGGCTACGCCAACAACTCGTTCACCATGACCGTAGCGGGTGGCACGATGGCAGCGGCGGTGGATGTGAGCACCGTCTCGGGATCGGCCACCCTGGCGTATCAGATCGATAGAACCAACGGCGTTGTTACCGTGAGCTCGATCGACGTCACGACCAGCAGTGGGCAGACCGCGCTCACCGCCGGCCTGGTCAGCGGGGCGCCCGTCAAGGTCTTCGGAGTCCCACAGGCGGACGGCACGCTGAAGGCGTACGTGCTCGTGTACTTCACCGGTACGCAGCCGGGCAGCTGAGCGACGGCCTGACGGCACCGCCTGTGCGACACCTTACCGACACATGGGGGCCCCGTGAGGGGCCCTGTGTGCAGGTCTCAAGCACTCGCGCCGACGCCGTGCAGCAGGGCCTCCAGCGTGTTGGGATCAATCGGCTTGGTGAGGTGGTGGTTGAAACCAGCGGCCAGCGCGCGCCGCTTGTCGTCCTCCTGGCCCCAGCCGGTGATCGCAATGAGAGTCACGCCGCGGCCCCAAGCGGTCCCGCGGATCTTGCCGGCCAGCGTGTAGCCGTCGAGCTCCGGCATGCCGATATCGAGCAGCATCGCGTGCGGGTGCAGACTCTCCGCGAGCTCGAGTGCCTCGCGCCCGGTATGCGCGATCTGCACTTGATGACCGCACAGCTGCAACAGCGCCGCGCAGGTCTCGGCGCTGTCGCGGTTATCGTCGGCCACGATGACCCGCAGCGGCGAGCTCGGAGCCGCGGGCGCCGCGTTGCTGTCAACGCCGGCCTGCTGGGGTTGGGGTACCGCAGTACCCGAGGGTAGGCGAACGATGAACTCGCTGCCCCGCTGCGGGCCTTCGCTGCGCGCTTCCACCGTGCCGCCGTGCAGGGTCACGAGCCCACGCACGAGCGCGAGCCCGATGCCGAGCCCGCCTTCGGAACGCTCCAGCGCCGAGCGCGCCTGGAAGAACGGCGTGAACAGCCGCGACATCATGTCCGGGGAGATACCGATGCCGTTATCGCACACGGCCACGGCAACGTGCTGCCCGTCTCGCCAGGCTCGCAGTTGTATGCGCCCGCCGGGGTCCGTGTACTTGGCCGCGTTGATCAGCAGGTTTGCAAACACCTGTGGTGATGCTTGGCGTCCAGCACCGGGCGGGCGGTCTCGACCGCCGCGGTAATGATCGAGGCCAGCTCAATCCAACTCTTGCGCAGCTCGAGCTTGCCGCGCGTGATTCGCGATACGTCCAGCAGATCGTCGAGCAGCCGGCTCATGTGCTCGACCTGACGATCGATGATCTCCTCGGCCCGTTTCTGCTGCTCGCCGGTTCGGCCGACCTTCTTGCTCATGGCAAGCGCGTAGCGGACCGGAGCCAGTGGATTGCGCAGTTCGTGAGCGAGGACGGCGAGAAATTCATCCTTGCGGCGGTCGGCTTCGCGCAGTGCTTCGTCAGCTCGCCTGCGCTCGGTGATATCGCGCGCGATCTTCGAGGCGCCGATGACACTGCCGTTCGCGTCACGAACCGGGGACAACGTCACCGACACGTGCACGTGATGTCCGTCCTTGGCGACGCGCACCGTTTCGAAATGCTCGATCCGCTCGCCGCGGCGCAGCCTCTCGAGCACGTGCTGCTCCTCCTGGTGGCACTCCGGGGGAATGATCACGGTGATCGGTTTGCCGATGACCTCTTCGGGCCGGTAGCCGAACAGGCGGATGGCGCCGGCATTCCACGACAGGATGCGGCCATCGGGCGTCTTGCTGATGATGGCATCATCCGACGACTCCACGACCGCCGCCAACAGGGCGAGTGATCTTTCAGCCGATCTGCGCCGATGGAGCTCCCGCTCCAGCGCGTGCGCCTTCTGCTGCAGCTGGGAGATGTGCTTGAGACGCTCCCGGCTCGGCAAGGTGACGTAACTCTCCGCGGGAATCACCTGCTGGTGGCTCGCGCAGATGCCTTCGAACGGGATCTGATGGGCTTCCGAGCCGCAGTCCTGCAGCGGATACGCGCAGAACAGGGTAAACGTCTGGCGCTTGGCGAACATGTTCCAGAGTTCTTCGATCTGCAGCGCGGCGCTCTGCTGGCCGTCTCGCCACAGCAGCGCCGCCAGTTCGGTGAATACTACGACGCGCGGATAGCGGCGCCGGGCATCGGCGATGACGGATCCGACGATCTCCATGAACGGGCTGCGCTGCGGCACGCCGCGATCCATGATCTTCGAGAGCGCCTCGCCGGCATCGAGCATCACCAGCTGCTGCCGCTCGCGCAGGGCCGCCAAGTCGAAGCCCTGCGCCCGCGCCTGGCGCTTGATCTCCTCCAGGTGCGCATGCGTCGCGATGACCACCGCGGCCGCACCGGATTCCACGCCATTGTGAATGAAGGCGCTGACCGACTCGAGCAGGACGGTCTCGTGCTCGTAGAACTGGACGAAGTGCTGCGCTTCTTCCGCCTCACGCCAACTCGCCGTCGGTGCAAGCTCCGCGGAAAGTTCGGCGGCGCTTTCGGCGCGCACTGCGCCAGCGTCAGCGGGCAAGGGTGATCTCGCCGCTCCCATCTCGAACCGCCGGCAGCACTGTCAAAAGGCCCATTATCCGCTCCGTCCAGTGGTGGACATGGCCCCCGAGTCTGCTCGTCTTCTAAAGCGGCCGAGCTATTTTTAATATATCTGTCGTTAAGGTATCGAAGAGTTCGCCTGGGCGCCAGCGAAACATAGCTCTAGCTGGTGCTTTACAATAGGGGCAAGCCACAAAACAAGCCCGGCCGCGCCGCACAGCCCGATGACATCACCCGAAAAAACAGCCGCCGACGATCTCGAGAGCATCGCACGCCTCGCGATGCTGGAGCGCGGTCTGCTGCCGGAGTTCTCGGCTGCGGTCTGGCAGGAGACGAACGCGATCGCCCAGGCTGCGCTGCCGCGCGGTCCTGGAATCCGCGATCTTCGCGAGCTTCTCTGGGCATCGATTGACAACGACGATTCGCGCGACCTGGACCAGCTCTCTGTGGCGCAACCCCCCGCCGATGGTGCAGTGAAGGTCCTCGTGGCCATCGCCGATGTGGACAGCACGGTGAAGGCCGGGTCGGCGATCGATGGCCACGCGCGCACCAACACGACCTCCGTTTATACGGTGGCGCAGGTCTTCCCGATGCTTCCCGAGAAGCTCTCGACCGACATCACATCGCTAGGGCAGGGGCAGGAACGCCTGAGCCTGGTCATCGAAATGACGGTCAGCGCCGCTGGCGCGGTGACGGCGTCGGATCTCTATCAGGCAGTTGTCGTCAATCGTGCCAAGCTCGCCTATAACAGCGTTGCGGCATGGCTGGAGGGCAGGGGACCGGCCCCGGCAGCCCTGCAGGCCGCGGCGGGGGTAGACCAGCAGCTTCGCCTCCAGGACCGGGTCGCGCAGGCGCTGAAGCGCGCGCGACACGAGCGCGGCGCGCTGAGCCTGGAGACGATCGAGGCCCAGGCGGTGTTCGACGGCGCAGTGCTGAGCGACCTGCGGCCAGACGAGAAGAATCGGGCGAAGGAGATCATCGAGCATTTCATGATCGCCGCGAACGGCGTGAGCGCGCAGTTCCTCGAGCGTAAGGGCCTCCCGTCGCTGCGCCGCGTGCTGCGCAAGCCCGAGCGATGGGAGCGCATCGTAACGCTGGCCGCAGGCCTGGGTGAGCGGCTGCCGCCGGCACCCGATGCCCGCGCGCTGAATGCCTTCCTCAGCAAGCGCCGCCAGGTCGATCCGGGGGGCTTTCCCGATCTGTCGCTGGCCGTCATCAAACTGCTGGGTGCAGGCGAGTACGTACTCAAGCTACCCGGCGAAAGCTGCGCGGGACACTTCGGCCTCGCGGTCGACGACTACACGCATTCCACCGCGCCCAACCGGCGGTTCCCCGATCTCATCACGCAGCGCCTGCTCAAGTCGGCCCTGGGCGCAGGCCCGGCGCCCTACGCCGCCGACGAGCTTGGCACGCTCGCCGCTCACTGCACGGAGCAGGAGGGCAATGCGGCGAAGGTCGAGCGGCACGTGCGCAAGTCGGCAGCGGCGCTGTTGCTGGCGAGGCGCATCGGCCAGCGATTCGATGCGATCGTGACGGGCGCGTCGGACAAGGGGACCTGGGTCCGCATCTTCGAGCCGCCGGCGGAGGGCCGGGTCGTGAAGGGATTCCAGGGCCTGGATGTCGGCGATCGGGTGCGCGTGGAGCTGCGGCATACCGATGTGCCGCGAGGCTTCATCGACTTTGCAGCGCTGCGATAAATTGCCGCTGCCGCGGGAGGCAAGCGCGGCCCTCGGCAGCGACCCCGGCGGACGAGCCGAGCAGATCTGGGGAGGAGCGGATGAGCGCTCGCGGCGCACCTCGATGGATCACGACCGGACTCAGCCTGCTCGCAGGTCAGGGGCTGCTGGCAGCCGCCCCCGAATCAACTTCGCGGGGCGACTCGCCGCTGTCCGAAGTCCAGATCACCGCGACCCGAGTTGCCGAGCCCATCGAGCGCCTGCCTGCCACGGTGACTGTCGTTGGGGGCGATAGCCTCCGCGATCGCGGTGCAGGAGATTTGCGGACGGCATTGGCGCTCGTCGCCGGCGTCGATGCGCCGCCCGGGGGCGATGCCGGACCGGCGAGCTCGGTGCCCTCGCTGTGGGGCCTGCACGAGTTCGATGCGTTCCTGCTGGTGGTCGACGGCGTCCCCGCGGGCGGGGCCTTCAACCCCGCTCTGCCCACACTCGATCTGCACGACGTGGACCGCATTGAGGTCATGAAGGGCGCAGCTCCCGTGATGTATGGGGCGACTTCGTTCGTCGGCGTGATCCAGGTCGTGCGCCGCGCCGCGGGCAGCAGCGATCAACAGGCGCTCATCAGCGCCGGAGGTCATGACAGTTGGAGCGGGGATGTCAGCTTGTCACTGCCCGCAGTGGGGAGTTTTCGCGAATCGCTGTTGCTCGACGGACAGCGCATGCGCCTCTCCGATCCGCGTGCCGGCGTGGATGCGGGCCACGTTCTGTATCGCAGCAGCGCGCCCGTGGCTGGCGGTACGGGCACGCTCGATGCCGAATTCACCAGTCAGACTCAGCTTCCGACCAGCCCCGTCATCCGGGAGGGAATGACGCTGACCACCCGCACCGCGCTCGATGCGAACTTCAATCCGCAGGATGCCGGCATCAACGAGCAGCGCGCTCATCTGACAGCGGGCTACACGCGTGCCGGCGCATGGGGTGAATGGCATACGCTGCTGTCCTACAGCCGCTCCACGATCCATGACCTGCGTGGGTTTGTCCGGCCGCAACTGGCAATCGGCGCCGACGGCAACAATGCCGATGGGTTCAATCAGGACCGGACATTGGAGGATGCGTATTTCGATTCGTACTGGCGCGCGTTCCGGGTGCCCGCGCTGGATGTGGTTGCGGGACTGGACTGGCTCTATGGGCGCGGCAGTCAGCAAAGCCGGACCTTCGCCTACGTGGCCCCCCTGGATGGCGCTGCGCCTGCACCCCCGTCCGGTGCGCGGCACATCGATGAGATCAACGAGCTAGGCAACCGCCGCAACTTCGCTGGCGCGTACCTGCAGGCGGACTGGAAGCCGAACGACCGGGTTGCAGTGATGGCCGGCGCCCGGATGAACCGCACCAGGGAAGATCAGGTCTCGAGCCACGTCGATACGGTTGATTCAGCCAACAATCTGCAAGCGGCCGACACGCGTAGCCACACCAGAGGGAGCGGCACCATCGGAGTGAGCTACGTGGCTTGGGGCACGCAGAACTCCGCGAGCCATGCAACGGTATTTGCGGATTACCGCAACACGTTCAAGCCCGCCGCCATCGATTTTGGACCCGACTTCACAGCGTCGATCCTCGAGCCCGAGACGGCGCGCAGTTATGAGGCGGGACTGCGGCTCACGACTCGCAGCGGCAGGCTGAAGTGGAACCTCGAGGGATTCCGCTTGAACTTCACCGACCTGGTGGTCCACCAGCTCGATGTGAATGGCGCACCGATTCTCGCGAATGCGGGTAGCCAGCATTTCCAGGGTGTCGAAACAGAACTGCGATGGTGGGTCACCGCAGCTGTGCTGCTCTCGGGGAGCTACAGTTACCACGACACCCGGTTTGACAGGGCCGTGAGCGTCGAATCCGGCAACACTGTGCGGTT
>VBNY01000135.1:3064-8052 GCA_005877705.1 Gammaproteobacteria bacterium | reverse complement strand
CCGCCGCATTCACCACGCGCAGCATCGCCGGGGTGACGTCGATCCCGATACCGTCCCCTTCGATGAAGGGAATGATTGGATTGTCCGGAACGTTCAGCGAGGTATCGGGATTGACAGTGATCTTGCGTCCGTCGGACGGGACGACGATACGCTCATACTGCATGTGGATGGCGGCGGCTCTGGCTGCGCTCGGCGATGAGCATCGCCAGCTCGAGCGCCTGCTCATGATTGAGTCGCGGATCGACTGAGGAGCGGTAGGCACGTTGCAAGTCGGCATCCGTCAGACCGCGAGCGCCTCCGGTGCACTCGGTGACGTCGTCGCCGGTGAGCTCGATGTGCACTCCGCCGAGGTACGAACCCATCTCGGCGTGAATGCGGAACGCGACATCCAGCTCTTTCAGGATGTTCTCGAAGCGCCGTGTCTTGAATCCGCCGCTGGTCGTTTCGGTGTTGCCGTGCATCGGGTCGCAGACCCACAGCACCGTTTGGCCCGTCTGGCGAACCGCCTCGATGGCCCGCGGCAGGGAGGTCTCCACGTCGCGCGCGCCGAAGCGGTGGATCAAGGTGAGGCGCCCCGGCTGATTCTGGGGGTTGAGCGTGGCGACCAGCCCCTGCAGCCAGGCGGCATCCATCGCCGAGCCGACCTTGACGGCGATGGGATTGGAGATACCGCGAAAGTACTCGATGTGCGCGCCGTCGAGCTGCGCGGTGCGCATTCCGATCCACGGCAGGTGCGTGGAAAGGTTGTACCAGCGGTTCTGTCGCGTGATGAAGCGAGTCTGCGCCTGCTCATAGAGCAGATGCAGCCCCTCGTGGCTCGCGTAGAAGTCGACGATCGTCGCCTCGTGCACGCCGCGTCCACTGATGCCTTCGAAGAAATCGAGGGCATCGCCGATCGAGCTCACGATGCGCTGGTAGGCTTCCTTGAGCTGCGCATGCTTGACGAAGCCGAGGTCCCAATACTCGGGATGGTGCAGATCGGCGAAACCGCCATCGACCAGCGCCCGAACAAAATTCAATGTCAGCGCCGCCCGCTCGTAGCCCCGCAGCAGCAGCTCGGGATCCGCCGTGCGCGCCTCGGCGGTGAATTCCGGGCGATTGACGAGATCGCCGCGGTAGCTCGGAAGCGTGAGCCCGTTGCGGGTCTCCATGTCCGCCGAGCGGGGCTTGGCGTACTGCCCGGCCATGCGCCCGACGCGGATGATCGGTTTCTTCAGCCCGTGCAGCAGCACGAGACTCATCTGCAGGAGAATCTTCAGCTTTTTCGCGATGGTGTCGGATTCGCAGTCGGCGAACGTCTCGGCGCAATCGCCGCCCTGCAGCAGGAACGCCTGCCCGCGCTGGGCGGCGGCCAGACGCTCGCGCAGCGCCTCCACTTCCCAGGAGACCACGATCGGCGGCAGCCGTGAGAGGTGCGCCACGGCGCGCTCGAGCGCCTTCACGTCGGAGTACGCAGGCTGCTGCTGAACCGGCTTGCTCTGCCAGCTGGCGCTGTGCCAGGGAGTGGTTTCGGGGGATCGCATGGGATCGATGCTACCACGGCTCAAAGGGCCTGACCGGCAGGGCGCGAAAGGCTGCGGCCCGGCGCAAACAGACGCCGCCGGAGCTGGCGCCGGCGCGCCTTCGGGGGCAGAATGCGCGCCCTCAATAAATGAGGCGTTATGCATCGTGTACTCATCCTGGGCGCTGGCAAGATCGGCGCCCTGATCTCGGGCCTGCTCGCGGAGTCCGGTGCCTACCGGGTTCAGCTGGGCGACGTCGACGGGGCCGCCGCCGAGGCGGTCGTGCGGGCGCACGGTGCCGCCAACCTCACGGGCTTTTCGCTGGATGCAACCGACGGCGCCGCGCTCGCGAAACACCTTGCCGCGCAGCCCGTCGATGCGATCATTTCCAGTCTGCCGTACTACTGCAATGTGGGGGTTGCGGAAGCGGCCAGGAAGGCCGGGACGCACTATTTCGATTTGACGGAAGATGTGGAGGTCACGCACGCCGTGCGCGCGATAGCGCGGGGTGCCTCCCAGGCGTTCGTGCCCCAATGCGGCCTCGCTCCCGGGTTCATCAGCATCGCCGCCGCCGAGCTCATCACCCATTTCGACGAGCTGCGCGCGGTAAAGCTGCGTGTTGGCGCCCTGCCCCAGCATCCCAATAACGTGCTCAAGTACTCGCTCACCTGGTCGACGGAGGGACTCATCAACGAGTACGGCAACCCCTGTCAGGCGGTCACCGACGGCCGCCTGCTCGAGGTGGCCCCCCTCGAGGGGCTCGAGGAGATCGAGATCGACGGCACGCTGTACGAGGCTTTCAACACCTCGGGCGGGCTCGGATCTCTCGCCGAGACGCACGGCACGCACGCCGAGTCGATGAACTACAAGACCATCCGCTATCCCGGCCATTGTGAGCAGATGCGGCTGTTGATGAACGACCTGAAGCTCAATCATGACCGCGGCACGCTCAAACGCATCCTGGAGAACGCCGTGCCCCAGACGCTGCAGGACGTCGTGATCGTCTACGCCGCTGTGACCGGCAAGCAGGACGGGGAGCTGCGCGAGGAGAACTACGTCAACAAGATCTATCCGCAGATGATCGCCGGGCGGCTGTGGTCGGCCATTCAGGTGACGACCGCCTCGGGCATCGCCGCGGTCGTGGATCTGGTGCTCGAGCACCCGGGGCAGTACAGCGGTTTCGTGGCGCAGGAGCAGTTCCGTCTGACCGAAATCCTGGCCAACCGTTTCGGTCGTTACTACGCAGCGGGCGGCACGAAAGAGGTCTCCGCTGAAGTCGTAGTGTCCGGCAAGGCCGGCCACCAGCGCAGGCAGAAGAAGGCGGCCTCACGATGAGCGCGAGCACGTTGGACATCACTTCATTGCTGAACCGGTTGGGTCTGCAGCCTGCCAGCCCCGGTGCGTGGTCGGGATCGCACGGTTGGTCGAGCGCACGTGAAGCTGCGCTCATCAACGTGCGCAATCCCGCAGACGGCACCGTGATCGCGCAGGTCAGGCCGGCCACCGAGGAGGACTACGAGCACGTCATCGCCTCCGCAGCCCAGACGGCGCCCCTCTGGCGCGAGGTCCCGGCGCCGAGGCGCGGTGAGACCGTTCGGCTGCTGGGCGATGAGCTGCGCCGCTGTAAGCACGATCTCGGCACGCTGGTATCGCTCGAGAACGGCAAGATCCTCGCGGAGGGTCTCGGTGAAGTGCAGGAGATGATCGACATCGCTGACTTCGCCGTCGGGCAATCGCGCATGCTCTACGGGCTCACGATGCATTCCGAGCGCCCGCAGCACCGCATGTACGAGCAGTGGCATCCGCTGGGCGTCGTCGGAATCATCACGGCATTCAACTTCCCGGTCGCCGTCTGGTCCTGGAACGCATTGCTCGCTGCGGTCTGCGGCAATGTCTCGGTCTGGAAGCCCTCGCCCAAAACGCCGCTCGCCGCGCTCGCTGTCCAACAGTTGTGCAACCGGGTGATGCAGGCACACGGGTTGCCTCCGATCTTCCAGCTGTTCATCGACTTCGGCACCGACCTCGCCAGCCGCTTGGTCGACGAGCGGCGTGTCGCGCTCGTCTCATTTACCGGCTCGACCGCCGTCGGCCGCAAAGTCGGCGAGCGCGTGGCGAGCCGCTTGGGCAGGAGTCTCCTCGAGCTCGGCGGCAACAACGCGATCATCGTCGACGAAAGCGCGAACCTCGATCTGGCGGTCCCCGCGATCGTGTTCGGCGCGGTCGGCACCGCAGGTCAGCGTTGCACGACCACGCGGCGGGTCTTCGTGCATTCCTCCCGGGCTGCCGAGCTGGAACGCCGGCTGGTCCACGCCTACACACAGGTGAGGATCGGCGACCCCCTCGAGCCGGGAACCCTCATGGGGCCGGTGATCGACAGCCAAGCGGTGGAACGCTACAAATCCGCCATCGCGACCGCACGCTCCGCAGGCGGCGAGCTGCTCTGCGGCGGCAACGTGCTCTCGAGGCCCGGCAACTTTGTCGAACCGGCGATCGTCCGTGCGCGCAACGAGTGGCCGATCGTGCAGACGGAGACGTTCGCCCCGATTCTGTATGTGATCCCGGTGGACTCGCTCGCGGAGGCCATCGCCCAGCAGAACGCCTCCGCCCACGGCCTGTCCTCCGCCCTGTTCACGGATCGTCTGCGACACGCGGAGCTGTTTCTCTCGGGGGCGGGCAGCGATTGCGGCATCGCCAACATCAACATCGGCACGTCCGGCGCGGAAATCGGCGGCGCCTTCGGCGGCGAGAAGGATACGGGCGGGGGCCGTGAGTCCGGCTCGGACGCCTGGAAGGCCTACATGCGCCGCCAGACCAACACGATCAACTGGAGCCGCGAGCTGCCGCTGGCTCAAGGAATCGAGTTCAAAGTCGCCCCCTAGAGCGCCGCCAGCGGGCTCAGCGCCCTGGCAGACGCAGCGAGAAGCGCGCTCCGCCCAGGGGCGAGCAGTCGATGACGAGCGAGCCACCGTACAGGTCAACGGTATCGTGCACCATCGCGAGGCCTAGACCGTATCCGGGCACGTTCTCATCCGTACGCACGCCGCGTTGCAATATGCGCGCGCGGTTCTCCTCGGAGATGCCCGGCCCGTCATCTTCCACGATGATCCATAATCGCTCCCGCGTGCCGGCACGCTCGTCGACTGTCACGGTCACTCGCACGTGACTGCGGCACCACTTGCAGGCGTTATCGAGGAGATTGCCGAGCAGCTCCAGGAGGTCGCCCCGGTCGCCCACAAACTGACTCCCCGGCGCGATCAGCAGCTCGATTGCGAGGTCCTTGCCGGCATACACCCTCACCAGCGCCGCGCGCAGCTCGCCCGCCACCTGCGCCACCTCGACGGGAGCTTGTCCCAACAGCGCGCCGCCGGAAGCGGCCGCGCGCTTGAGCTGATGCTCGATGATGGCGGTCATTCGATCGATTTCCGCCCCCAGGGCGCTGGCCGAGGAGGCCGACTCCGCCGAGAGGGTCGAGCGCATCACAGCGAG
>VBNY01000135.1:0-3059 GCA_005877705.1 Gammaproteobacteria bacterium | reverse complement strand
TCCCGGTAGCGCGCCACGCGCTTGCGTTCACCGACCAGCAGCGCATTGAGATTCGCCGCTACCCCGCGCAGCTCGCGCGGATAGCCGCCGCCGAGGGTCTCACTGCGCCCCTCCTCCACTTCATGAATCTCCCGCTCGAGCCGCCGCGCCGGCGCCAACACCCAGCGCAGCAGCGCAGCGAGCGCCAGGAGCAGTGACAGCATCAGACCGCTGAACCAGCCGAACAGCCGCCGTCGAAACCCCCACAGCTGCTCCTCGTACGGGCTCAGGCTGACCGCCACACTGAAGGTGAGCGAGCGCGTATCGTGTGGGTCGTCGGTGAAATGGATCCCGCGGCTCTCGATCGCTATCCGGTCGTGCCCGAAGGTGGCATAGGAGAGACTCCTCTGCCCCTCTTCGAGCAGCGGACCGAAGTCGATGGCGGAGCCGGCCGTGGACGGTGAACGCCACTGGTGCCTCATGGAACGGATCTGCGCGTACAGGCCCGAGCGCGGCGTCGCCAGTCGCGACTCGAGCCCGAGCAGCGCAGGCGCGTAACCACCGGCCGGCTGCGGCTCGGCCGCCGCTATCAATGCCACCATCTGCGAATCGAGCAGCTCCTGCAGCGAGCGCTCGGACAACGCCCGAAAGCCGGTGTCGAGCACGACCATCATCACGCCGAAAAAAAGCGCCAGCGGGACCGAAACCGAAACCAACAGCCGCCGACTGAGCGAATGCACGGCGGTCTTATTTTACCGGGCCGCGGCGGGTGGCGCCTGGTTGCGCGCCAGCGCGAAGCGATAGCCGCGGCCGCGCAGAGTCTCTATCGGCCGCAGTTGGTCGTGCGGATCGAGCTTGCGGCGCAGCCGTCCGACGAGCACTTCGATCACATTGCTGTCGCGCTCGAAGTCCTGGTCGTAGAGCCGCTCGGTCAACTCCGCCTTGGAGATCACATCGCCGGCCCGCAGCATGAGGTGCTCGAGAATACGATACTCGAAGGTCGTGAGCTCCACCGGCTGGCCGTCGACCTTTACGGTCTGCGCCCGCGTATCGAGCGCCACCGGACCACACTTGAGCTCCGGTGTCGCCCAGCCGCCCGCGCGCCGCAACAGCGCCTGCAGCCGCGCCAGCACTTCCTCGAAATGAAACGGCTTGGCGACATAGTCGTCCGCGCCCGCCTGCAGGCCTTCGACCTTGTCCTGCCAGTTGTCGCGCGCGGTGAGAATCAGAATCGGGTAGCTCTTGCGTGCGGCCCGCAGGCGGCGGATGACCTCGAGGCCCGCCAGCTTGGGCAATCCCAGATCGATGATCGCAACGTCCAGCGGGTATTCGAGGCCGGCGAACAGACCCTCCTCACCATCCTGCGCAACGTCCACCGTGAAGCCGGCATCGACCAGGCGCGCCTTCAGCGTGTCGCGCAGCGCCGCTTCATCCTCGACAACCAGTACCCGCATGCCGCTTGCCTCGCAGCTCTACAGAATCTCGCCGCTCGCCGCATCGACACGCACCGTCCAGACGTGTCCGGAATCGTTGAGGAGTCTCAGAACGTAGACCGTGCGGCCATCCTCCCGCTGCGCCTCGGCGCGCACAACTCGCGCCTTGAACCGCTGCTCGACCATCTTGACCGCCTGATCCATCGAGACGCCGGCCTGGGCGACCAGGATGGCGCGTGTGTCAGATGCGGGTGCCGTCGCGTCGGCACGCGCGGCTAGGCCTCCGGCGCCCAGCGCCGGCAGCAGAACTACGAGCAGACAGTGTCGCTGCGCATACATCTTCGGACGATTAACCCATCTGGCCAACCCGGTCAATCCCGGGGGCGTAACGATAGGCAGGCGCCGATGAATGCCGACTGAATGTGCCGCGGCGCGGCGTGGGGCGCGCAGGCACCGCACCAATGTGCCCGGCGGCGCGCTCACCGGGCGCGCGCTTCAGTTCCCTTCACTTCGCGCCACAACGCGTCCCAGTCGGCCGCCGACAGTGCATCGAGGGCCAGGCCGCGGTGGCGGGCAAGCGCCTCCATCTGGTGAAAGCGCCGCTCAAACTTCGAGTTCGCCGCGCGCAGCGCCTCCTCGGGGTCGACCTGCAGATGCCGGCCCCAGTTGACGAGCGCGAACAGCAGGTCGCCCATCTCCTCGGCAACATGGCCCGTGTTCGAAGGGGCGGCGGCCACCGCCGCATCCACCTCGTGCAGCTCCTCCAGCACTTTGTCGCGCACCGCGGCGGCGTCGGGCCAGTCGAAACCAACACGCGCCGCCCGCTTGCCGAGCTTGGCTGCCCTTATCAGGGCCGGTAGTGCCTTGGGAACGTCCACCAGCGCACTCGCCTCGCCCCTGAGTCCGCCCCCGGCCGCGCGCTCGCGTGCCTTGAGCTCCTCCCAATTGCTCGATACCTCGCTGAAAGTTGCTGTTACCGGTGACTCGGCCCCCGCCGTTGCACCGGCAGCGCAGGCTCCGCCAAACACGTGCGGATGGCGGCGCACGAGCTTCTCGTGGATAGCGCTCGCGACGGCCGCAAAATCAAACCAGCCGCGCTCCTGCGCCATGCGAGCGTGGAATACCACCTGGAACAGCAGGTCTCCGAGCTCGTCGCGCAACTGGGCCGGATCCGCGCGCTCGACCGCGTCCGCGACCTCATAAGCCTCCTCGATCGTATACGGGGCGATCGTGGCGAAGGTCTGCTCCCGGTCCCATGGGCAACCGCGCTGCGGGTCGCGCAGACGGGCCATGAGCTCCAGCAACGCGGTGATGGCGCGTTCCGAATCGCTCATGTGCTACGGGTCTCCCGACACGAGGCGGTAAAGCGTGAGCAGCATGCCCGCGGTGGCTCCCCAGATGTAACGCTCTCCGTAGGGGATGTCACATAACTCGACTTCCGCCTCTCCGAATCCGAAGCGCCGGCGCCGCAGGCGGTGATTGGATGGCTCGAAGACATAGCTCAGCGGAACTTCGAAGGTGTCCTGCACCTCCGTCGCATCGAGCCGCAGCACGAATCCGGGCCGCACGAAGCCGACCACCGGCGTGACCCGAAAACCGCTGAGGAGCACGTGATCCGCAAGATAACCTACGACGGACACAAAGCGC
>VBNY01000134.1 GCA_005877705.1 Gammaproteobacteria bacterium | reverse complement strand
TTACGCCGGTTATGCCAACAATGTGCCCGGCACCGCGACGGTCCTGAACTCGGTGAACAACAACAGCATTGTGGCCGATGCGATCAACCCGGTCTCGTACTCAGGCATTCGAGTCGGCGGGCTGTGGAAGTTCAACGACGATTGGAACGCGCTGCTGGTGCAGTCCTTCCAGGATATGGAGGCAGATGGAGTCTTTTACGAGACGCCGCACAGCTCGGGCAGCGCACCGGTGAGCCTGCCGGACCTGTCGGTGCAGCTCTACAATCCGTCCTATGACAAGGACCGGTTCGAGAACACGGCGCTGACCATCAATGGACGCATCGGCGCGCTCAATTTCGTCTACAGCGGCGCGTATCTGGTGCGCCATAGCGAGCAGATCCAGGACTACACGAACTACGCGCGTGGCACGTACGCTGACTACTATCAATGCATCCCCCCTACGGCCAGTACGCCGGCGCAATGCTACTCGCCGAGCACGACCTGGCACGACAACGCACGCGACGTCCACCAGAGCCACGAGATGCGGCTCAGCACCCCCACCGAATGGCGGCTGCGCGGGATCGGCGGCATCTTCTGGGAGAACTACGCTATCCATGAGCAGACCGACTGGCTGTACAAGACCGCGCCGGGCTTCACCCTGATCGCGCCGCCGCCGGGGGCGTACACGAATAATCCGAATATCCGCAACAGCAATGATTCGTTCTTCGACGACATCACCCGCGGCTACCACCAGCGGGCGGCGTTCGCGTCGGTCGATTTCGACATCGTGCCGAGCACACTGACCGTGACGGCGGGCACGCGCTATTACCGATTCGACAACACCGAGGTCGGCAGCGCGGTCGGCAGCTTTGGCTGCTACCAGGCAGGTCCGCCGCCCTGTCTGGCGGGCGCCCTCAATCTGAATGCCGAAAACCTCACCACCACCTATACCGGTTTCCGCAGCCGCGCCAACCTCACCTGGAAGATCACGCCCGATCTGCTCGCCTACTACACCTGGTCGCAAGGCTTTCGGCCCGGCGGCTTCAACCGCAGCTCGCACTACAGCTCGGTCCTCAATTACCGCTCGCCGCTCGCGTTCACCCCCGACACGCTGACCAACAACGAGCTCGGCTGGAAGACGCAGTGGCTCGATCACCGTCTGCAGGTGAACGGCGCGCTCTACCAGGAAGACTGGACCAACGTGCAGACCACGTTCTTCGATCCCCAGGGCGGGCTCGGCAACCTGGCATTCGAGACCAACGGTCCAAACTATCGCGTGCGGGGCTTGGAGATCCAATTGGTCGCGCGCGTCACGCACGGCCTGACGCTCACCGGCGCGGCGTCGTGGAACAGCAGCGACCAGATGAACTCGCCCTACGTGAACGACGTCAATGGGCAGCCGATCACCTCGATCCCCAATCCCTACGGAGCACCCGGCAGCACACTGGCGCAGTCGCCCCCGTTCCAGGGCAATCTGCGCGCGCGCTACGAGTTTGCTTTCGCGGACTACCATCCGTTCGTGCAGCTCGGCGTGCAGCACGAGGCGCACTCGCATTCGGCCACGGGCTACGTGCAAAACTACGATCAACCGGCTTTCACGACCTATGATACCTTCGCCGGCGTCATGAAGGACGCCTGGACGGTGACGTTATATTGCGAGAATGTGACCGACAAGCGCGCGGATCTGTACACGCAATCGACCGAATCCGTGTTGGCCATAACGCCCAACCGCCCGCGCACGACGGGCTTGAGGTTGAATTACACCTTCGGAGGCAAGTAGCTTGAATGGCGGCGGCAACCTGTCGCGGGCCGCCGCCACGGCACCCAGCCCCGCTCAATCGCCCGTCGAGACGGAAGTTCTGCGGATACAGGGGCTTCTCAAGACACGCCAGTTCCCCGCCGCACTGGCGGCTGCGCAGGCGCTGCGGGTCGAGGTCCCCGAGAACCGCGATGTGCTGTACATGCAGGCGGTCAGCCAGCGATACCTGCGACGCATTCCCGAGGCGCTCGCCACGCTTGCGCGGCTCGAGACGCTGCATCCCGGATACAGTCGCCTGTTCCAGGAGCGCGGACACTGCTACGTAGCCTGCGGCGAGCGCGCCGCAGCCATCGAAGCGTACCTGCAGGCAGTCAACATAAACGCCGCGCTGCCGGCGAGCTGGCGCACGCTGCGGGCTCTGTTCCAATCGGCAGGACGGCTCGTAGAGGCCGAGACGGCCGCAGCTCACGTTGCCAGGCTGGCGAGCCTCCCCACCGCCGTCGTAACCGCTTCCAGCATGTTCGCCGACGGCGAGGTTTTCGAAGCAGAGCGGGTCACCCGCGAGTTGCTGCGAACGCACCCCGACCACATCGAGGGCATGCGTCTGCTGGCGCAGATCGGCATGCAGCTGGAGGTGCTGGACGACGCCGAGTTCCTGCTCGAGAGCGTGCTGGTGTTTGCGCCCGACTACCATCCGGCGCGCTACGACTATGTGCAAGTGCTGTTGCAGCGGCACCGGCACGCACGAGCGCTGCAGGAACCGGCGAATCGCCACTACCGGGCTATCCACGCCACGGTGTGCGTCGCGCTGGGCGAATACGCCGAGGCGCTACGCATCTATGGGGAGCTGGTCCGCGAGACGCCGCAGGCTGCGGAACTGCATCTGTCGATCGCGCACGCCCTGAAGACACTCGGGCGCCAAGCGGAGGCGATCGAAACGTACCGGACTGCCGCGCGCGTGCGGCCCGGCTTCGGCGATGCTTACTGGAGTCTCGCCAATCTGAAGACCTATCGGTTCGCGGACGCTGAGATCGAGCGCATGCGGCTCGAGGAGGCCGCATCGAGCGCCAAGCTCGTCGATCGCTACCACCTGTGCTTCGCCCTCGGCAAGGCGCTCGAGGACCGCGCGGAGTATGCCGAGTCGTTCCGCTACTACGAGCGCGGCAACGCACTCAAGAAGAGCGCCATTCACTACCGGCCCGAGGCGATCGAATGCAACGCCAGGCGGCAGGCGTCGCTGTTCACACCACAGTTCCTGGCGGCGCGCCAGGGCGTCGGCTGCCAGCGCCCCGACCCCATTTTCATTGTCGGCTTGCCGCGCGCCGGCTCGACACTGCTCGAGCAGATCCTCGCATCGCACTCTCAGGTCGAAGGCACGATGGAGCTGGCGGATATCCCGCGGCTGGTGCACCACCTGCAGGGTCGTGATCACGACGAGCTCGCGCCGCGCTATCCGGGCGTGCTTGCTGAAGTGAGCGTGGAGCAGCTGCGGCGCTTTGGCGAGAGGTATCTCGCCGACACGCAGATCTATCGGACCGAACGCCGGTTCTTCATCGACAAGATGCCGAACAACTTCCGCCACCTGGGTCTCATTCACCTCATGCTGCCGCGGGCGAAGATCATCGATGCGCGCCGCGAGGCCATGGCGTGTTGCTTCAGCAACTTCAAGCAGCTGTTCGCCTCCGGCCAGGAGTTCACCTACAGCCCCGAGGACATTGCGCGTTACTATCGCAGCTACATCGAGCTGATGGCGCACTGGGATGCGGTGCTGCCGGGCCGCATACTGCGCGTGCAGCACGAGGATGTGGTCGAGGACCTGGAAGGCAACGTGCGGCGCATCCTCGAGTTCTGTGAGCTGCGGTTCGAGCCGCAATGTCTCGAGTTCCATAAGAACCAACGCAGCGTGCGCACGGCAAGCTCCGAGCAAGTGCGGCGCCCGATCTACAAGGAAGGTCGGGATCAGTGGCGTCACTTCGAGCCCTGGCTCGCGCCCCTCAGGGAAGCGCTCGGTGATTTGGCGAACGGCTGAGCACGCGCGGTTCCACACAATCGCGAAAGAGAATTGGCCATGCATGCATACCTCGGGCTTCCTCGCTACCTGACGCTCGTCACGCTGCTGGTGATTGGCGCTGCCTCGACACATTCGCGCGCGTTTGCCGCGTCGGCCTACACGCCGATCAGCCCGACGATGGCCGACCGCACGATCACCCTCACGGGTCATGATTTGACGACCGCAGAGGTCGTTGCGGTTGCGCGCTATGGNNNNTCTATGCGTTCAATCGCGGCGCCGGGGATCAGCGTGAGACCGTCACGTTTTCCGGCGATCCCCTGTCTCCGGCCAACAAGGCCTACCTGGCGAAGAGCGAGCTGCGAGCTTTCCAGAACCGCGCGAACGCGGGTCACGGACCGGAAGTCGCACAAGAGGAGATCGTGCGCGCGCTGCTGGTCGTGCGCGCCAACGCCATGACGCACAACGCGCCGAGCCCGCAACTGTCACAGATGCTGCTCGACCTGCTGAACAAGCGCATCACCCCGGTGGTGCAGTCGCGCGGCACGGTCGGTGAAGGCGATCTGGCCCAATTGAGCAATGTCGGCGGCACGATGGTCGGAGCCGGCGACGCCTATTATCAGGGGGTGCGCCTGACAGCCGCGCAGGCGCTCGCGAAAGCGGGCTTGAGGCCGCTCGAGCCCTTCGCCTCCGACGTGAGCGCGTTGATCAGCAGCGACGCCTACGCGACGGGAATCGCCGCACTGGCCGTCGACGACGCGCGCCGCGCGCTCGAATGGGCCGACCTCATTTACGCCATGGACTTGAACGGCATGAACTCCAGCGTCACGCCGCTGAGTACGGTCGTGCAGCGGGATCGACCGTTCAAGTGGCTGAACTGGCACGCCGCGCGGGTGCTCGACATGCTGCGCGGCAGTTACTTGTTCGACGGCGACCCGAAGCGGATCATCCAGGATCCGGAGAGTCTGCGGGCGTCCTCGATCCGGCAGGCATCGGCGTGGCAGGACTGGGCCGCGCTGCGCGCTGCGGTCGTACTGCAGATGAACTCCTCGGACCACAACCCGGCGGTGCGCACCGACCTGTCGCCGCAGGACTCTTGGGAGCTGTCGACGCCACAGATGATGAAGTACTACGTCAAAGGCGGCGAGCGCAGCGGCGGCAAGCACGGCTACATCGTCTCGAACGCGAACTGGGATCCGTACCCGCTGGCGAACAAGCTGGAAGCCTTCGTGATCGCGCTGGCGAACATGGACCTGGTGGTGGCGCTGCGGATCGAGCGATTCAACAATCCGTTCTTCACGCTGACGACCCCGGCGGAAGTGTTGCAGGCGCGGGCGGCGGGCAATCGCAGCCTGTCGCTGGCCAAGGGCGACGACTACACGCCGGTCGATCTGCAGCAGGAGATCCAGAGCCTGACGAACCCGATCGCACCCAGCGGAGCTGCCATCGTCTCGACCGTCGAGGATCTGCAGGCGCAAACCCGCATCAAAGCCTATCGCGCCCGCCAGGCAGTGGCTACTACCTTCGACCTGTTGGGATATGACCTGTTGAGCGCGGCCCTGTGGATGGATGTGCGCGCGGCTCAGGATGCCTCCAGAACCTTCGGGCCCGCCGCCACGGCGGCCAAGAATGCGTTCCGCAAGCTGGTGCCGCTGCAGCACGAGGCGGCCAAGCCGCGCCCGCAGCCGGATGCCATGACCGCGGCCTCGTTCCTCGAGACAACACCGGCGGCGAGTTTCTATGCGGACGGCGCGCCGCTTCCCAGTTCCGACTAGCGGTTTTTGACAAGGGGATCTCAAGCATGTGTGCATATCCGCGACTTCGCCACTCCCTAGCGCTCGGCGCGCTCACGCTGATCGGCACCGGCGGGGTGAGCTTGCCCGCGCTCGCCGCCGGGGCCTACACGCCCATCACCCCGACCATGGCGGAGCGGACGATCACGCTCACCGGCCATGATCTGACGATCGAGCAGATCGTGCAGGTCGCGCGCTACGGCGCCAAGGTGCAGTTGAGCCCGGAGGCGCGGCAACGCCAAGCGGACAACTATGGCCTGCTGCTCGAGGCCGCTGCGGAGGGCGTCGCGGTTTACTGGTTCAACCGTGGCGCCGGCGATCAGCGCGAAACCGTCATGTTCGAAGGCGATGCAACCTCGCCTGCGAACAAGCCGAAGGTTGCGCAGATGCAGATGTGGAGCTTTCGCCGCGGTGCTGTCTGGGGGTTTGGTCCGGAGGTCGAGGATGAGGACATCGTGCGCGCCATGATGGTGGTGCGCGCCAACGCGATGACCTTCAACGCGCCGAGCCCGCAACTGGCGCAGATGCTGCTGGATCTTCTCAACAAGCGCATTACCCCCGTCGTGCAATCGCGCGGCACGCTCGGCGAGGGCGATCTCGCTCAACTGAGCAACGTCGGCGGCGCAATGGTCGGCGCCGGCGAAGTCTACTATCAGGGCGTACGCATGCCGGCGGCGAAGGCGCTGGCGCAAGCGGGCCTGAAGCCGATCGAGCCGTTCGCCGCTGACGACAACGCCCTCACGAGCAGCGATGCCTATGCAACGGGACAGGCGGCGCTGGTGGTCAACGATGCGCGCCGCGCGCTCGAATGGGCGGACCTGATCTATGCCATGGACCTGAACGGCATGAACAGCAGCATCACGCCTCTCAGCCTCGTCGTGCAGTGCGACCGGCCGGGCTTGTGGCTGAATTGGGACGCCGCCCGCGTGCTCGACATGATCAAGGGGAGTTATCTGTTTGATGCCGACCCCACGCGCATCATTCAAGATCCGGAAAGCCTGCGAGCCTCCTCGATTCGCCAGGCCGCCGCCTGGCAGGAGTGGTCCGCGCTCAACGAGGCGGTGCTGTTTCAGGCGAATTCATCGGACCACAACCCGGCGGTGCATGTCGGATTGGGGCCGCAGGATTCCTGGGAGCTTGCCAGCGCGCAGATGTTGAGATTCTACGTGAAGGGCGGGCCGCTCAGTCACGGCCAGCACGGCTACATCGTCTCGAACGCGAACTGGGACCCGTACCCGATGGCCAACAAGCTGGAGAACTTCGTCATCGCGCTGGCGAACATGGACGTCGCCGTGATGTTACGCATCGATCGCTTCAGCAGCCCGTTCTTCACGGTAGTCAAGGCCTCCGATGTGCTGCCGGGCGGCCCGCGCTGGATCGGCGGATACACACCGGTTGCACTCCAACAGGAGATTCAGAGTCTGACCAACCCGGTGGCGCCGTTCGGCAGCGCAATCGTCGGCACCGTCGAGGACCTGCAGGCGCAGACGCTCATCAAGGTGCAGCATGCGCGCCAGGCGGTCGCCACCACGATGGATCTGCTGGCGCATGATCTGCTCGGAGCGAGCCTGTGGATCGACGTGCGCAAGGCGCAGAATGCCAGCCGCGAGTTTGGGCAGGCGCCGCTGGCCGCGTGGACCGCCTTCCGCAAGGCGGTGCCGCTGGGACCCGGTCCTTTTGCTAGCACAGCGGTTGCATCGGAGGAGATGCTGGCCGCCGCATTCGTGCACGGCACCGACCCGGCAGCATTCTATTCCGGGGCGCCGCCGCCCAGCGGGACTGGCAAAACGGCGCCGGCCGCCGCTCGCTGCAGCCCTTAAGCGCCACGCGGCCTGGACACCGACGCGCCAGGCTCGCAACAATCGCGCCATGTGGATCGTTAGACTGGCGCTGCGGCGCCCGTACACGTTCATCGTTCTCGCGCTGCTGATCGCGCTGCTCGGCGGGTTCGCCATCCTGCGCACGCCGACCGATATCTTCCCCAACATCAAGATCCCGGTGGTCGCCACCATATGGAGCTACAGCGGCCTGTCGCCCGATGAGATGGCCAAGCGCCTGGTCCTTGGCGCCGAGCGGGGCGCGCAGACGGTGGTGAACGATGTGGAGCACACGGAGTCGCAATCACTGAGCGGCGTGGCGGTCGTGAAGTACTTCTTTCAGCCGAACGTCAATGAGGAGCTGTCCTACGCCCAGATCACCGGCATCTCGCAGACCGGATTGCGCTTCGCGCCGCCCGGCACGACGCCGCCGTTCATCCTGGCCTACAACGCCTCCACCGTGCCGATCCTACAGCTCGCCCTGTCGAGCGAGGAGCTGTCAGAGGCGAAGATCTTCGATCTCAGCAACAGTATCCTGCGCACCTCACTCGCCACGGTCCAGGGTGCCTCCATGCCCTTCCCGTACGGCGGCCTGCAGCCGCAGGTGCAGATCGACCTCAACCCGGACGCGCTGCGCGCGCGCGGCCTGTCCGGCACCGACGTGACCGAGGCGATCGCCGCGCAGAATCTGATCCTGCCGGCCGGGGTACAGAAGATCGGCGACCTCGAGTACTTCGTGGAGCTCAACGCCAACCCGCGACAGATCGAGGACCTGAACAACGTGCCGGTCACCACCCGCAACGGCAGCATCATCTATCCCCCCGCAGACCAACATCGCGCGCCGCGATGGCCACCGCGCCGTGCTGATGAGTGTGCTCAAAACGGGCAGCGCCTCGACACTCGACATCATCCGCAGCATCAAGGCGCGGCTGCCACAGATTCGCGATGCGCTGCCGCCGTCCCTCAAGATCGATGCGCTCGGCGATCAGTCGATCTTCGTGCGCGCCGCCATCTCGGGCGTGGTGCGCGAAGCCGTGATCGCAGCCGCCTTGACCGCGCTCATGATCCTGCTGTTTCTCGGCAGCTGGCGCAGCACCGTCATCATCGCCATCTCGATTCCGCTGTCGATACTCGCCTCGATCATCTGCCTGTCCGCGCTCGGCGAGACCATCAACATCATGACGCTCGGCGGGCTCGCGCTGGCGGTCGGAATTCTGGTCGACGACGCCACCGTGACCATAGAGAACATCAACTGGCACCTCGAGCGAGGCGAGGACGTTGAGAACGCGATCTTGAATGGCGCCCACGAGATCGCTCTGCCGGCCCTTGTGTCGACGCTCGCGATCTGCATCGTGTTCATACCCATGTTCATGCTCGCGGGCATCGCGCGCTTCCTGTTCGTGCCGCTGGCGGAGGCCGTCGTGTTCGCCATGCTGGCATCCTATGTGCTGTCCCGAACGTTGGTTCCGACCCTGGCGCAGTATTGGCTGCAGCCACACGATGCGGCTGCCGCCGCATCCGCGACCGGCTTCCTGGCACGGCGGCAGGCGCGCTTTGAGCAGCGCTTTCGGCGGCTGCGCGCGCAATACCACGCGCTGCTCGGGCGGGCGCTGCTGAGCGGCCCGCGATTCGCCGGGTGGTTCCTGCTCGCCATGGCGGCGACCGCGATCCTCGCGTTCCCGCTGGGCCGCTATCTGCCGGGCCTGGGGCAAGACTTCTTCCCGCGCGTGGACGGCGGGCAGATCCGCCTGCACCTGCGGGCACGGACCGGACTGCGCATCGACCAGACGGCCGCACTCTGCGATGCCGTCGAAGACACGATCCGCGGCATCATCCCACCGCAGGAACTGGTCACCATCGCCGACAACATCGGCGTACCCTACAGCGGCATCAATCTGTCCTACTCCACCTCCGCGCCCATCGGGCCCAGCGACGCCGATATCTACGTGACCCTCAGCCCGGATCACCATCCGACCGATGACTACGTGCGCACGCTGCGCGCCAAGCTGCCGGACGTGTACCCGTCGACGCTGTTCACGTTCCCGCCGGCCGACATTGTCAGCCAGATCCTCAACTTCGGACTGCCGGCGCCGCTCGACATCCAGGTTGCGGGGTTCAACATCGAGGGCAATCAGCAGTACGCGAACCGGCTCCTCGAGCGCCTGCGCAGCGTGCCCGGCGTCGTGGACCTGCGCATTCACCAGGTCTTCGACCATCCGCAGCTCGAGGTCAATGTCGATCGCAGCAAAGCGGCGCTCCTCGGAGTGACCGAGCGGGACGTGGCCTCGAATCTCCTGGTATCGCTGTCGGGCAGCTTCCAGACCACGCCGTCCTTCTGGATCAATCCGAAGACCGGCACCCAGTACAACGTCGCCGCGCAGACTCCGCAGCACCAACTGACATCGCTGCAGGACCTTGCCATGACTCCGCTCACAGCCGCTACGGGCGCCGTGCCGCAGCTGCTCGCCAACCTGGCGACCTTTCGCCGCAGCGTCGCGCCGGCCGTCGTGAGTCACTACGACGCCACACCCGTCATCGACATCTACGGGTCGGTGCAGGATACCGATCTCGGATTCGTGGCCGCGCAGATCAATCAGCTCGTTGCCGAGACGCGGCACGAGCTGCCGCGCGGTTCGCAGATCATGGTGCGCGGCCAGGTGAAGACCATGACGGACTCGTTCCACGGCCTGCTGGCCGGCCTGGCCGCGGCCGTCGTGCTCGTTTACCTGCTGATCGTGGTCAACTTCCAGTCCTGGCTGGACCCCTTCATCATCATCACCGCACTGCCGGCGGCGCTCGCCGGCATCGTCTGGATGCTGTTCCTGAGTCACACGCCCGTGAGCGTACCGGCACTCACGGGCGCCATCATGTGCATGGGAGTGGCAACGGCCAACAGCGTGCTGGTCATCAGTTTCGCCCGCGAGCGGATGAATGCGGGAGACGATGCGCGCAGCGCGGCCCTGAAAGCCGGGTTCACACGTTTCCGGCCGGTGCTCATGACGGCGCTCGCCATGATCATCGGCATGGTGCCGATGGCGCTCGGGCTTGGCGAGGGCGGCGAGCAGAACGCGCCGCTCGGCCGCGCGGTGATCGGCGGGCTGGTGTTCGCAACCGTGGCCACGCTGTTCTTCGTGCCGACGGTGTTCGACATGATTCACGGCCGACGCCGGGCAGCGTAGCTGCGATTGCCATGACTGACCCGTCGCCGCCGCCGTCGCCCACGAGCCTCTCCAACTCGCGCTTGCGACAGTACGCTTGGATAGCGCTGGCCATCGCGATCGTGCTGGCGGTCTGGGGAATCGTCAGTCGCGTCCGAGCCCGCAGCGTGCTCAGCAATGTGACCGCGGTCGCGGCCGCGCCGACAGTGGCGACGGTGAGGCCCACCTCGGCGCCGGCGGCCGAAGCGCTGGTGTTGCCCGGCAGCGTGCAGGCCTACTACGAGGCACCCATCTACGCCCGGACCAACGGCTATCTGAAGGCCTGGCATACCGATATCGGCACGCCGGTCAGGAAGGGCCAGCTGCTGGCGGAGATCGACACGCCGGAAGTGGACCAGCAGCTGAGCCAGGCCCAGGCGGATCTCGCGACCGCGCAAGCCAACTACGAGCTCGCGCGGACCACCGACGAGCGCTGGCGGGGACTGCTGGCGAGCCAGGCGGTCTCCAAGCAGGACGTCGATCAGCGGGCCAGCGACGCCGTGGCCAAGAAAGCCGCGGTCCAGTCGGCGGCCGCCAACGTCGCGCGCCTGCGTGACCTGGAGTCTTTCAAACGTGTCAGCGCACCGTTCGCCGGCGTCGTCACCCAACGCAACACCGACATCGGTGCGCTCATCAACGCGGGGCAGAGCCCTGGAACGGCGCTGTTTCGCGTCGCCGATACGCACCGCCTGCGCATCTACGTGTCAGTGCCGCAGCCGTACGCGGCCGCCGTTCAGCCCGGCCTGAGCGCCGCGCTGGTGTTCGCCGAGCACCCGGGCAAGCGCTACCCGGCCAAGGTGGCATTCACCGCGCAGGCGCTCGACCCCAACTCGCGCACCCTGCAGGTGGAGCTGCAGGTCGAGAACCCGCGCGGCGAGCTGTTTCCGGGCGCTTACGCCGAAGTGCACTTCGACCTGGCGGTCGAGGCGCCCACGATGCGAGTGCCGGTAAATACGGTGCTGTTTCGCTCGCAGGGCCTGCTAGTCGCCGCTGTGGGCAGCGATCAGCGGGTGCACCTCAAGCGTATCACGCAGGGCCGCGACTTCGGCTCCTCGATCGAGGTTCTGGCCGGGCTCGACGCCTCGGACGACATTGTGCTCAATCCGCCGGACTCGATCACCGACGGCATGTTGGTACGCGTCGTCGCCGGCCAACCGCGGCGCTGAGGCGCCTCAGTCCGCAGGGCGGATGACGAGCACCCGCCATTTGCTGCGGTCCGCGCGGTGTATCCATTGCTGGGTTTCCTCGGCCAGCTCGGCGAACAGGCTCTGGTCGGCATAACAACACCCGTTCGGAAAGAGCAGCTGCTGGAAGGGTCCGTAGCGCTTGGTGACCCTGCCGCCGCCGTCCTCGAAGCAGACGCTGATCCGATCGGTGCACTCGTAGCTCGAGGCGAACGACCCATGCACCTCCCAGTGATGATCGTGATACCTGCCGACCACCTGTCCCTCCGGGCCCTGCCGCAGCAGCAGCCCATCGATCCTGAAGAACGGCGCCGGCCCGACGATCGAAGGGTCTGTGCCGGCCATGGTATTGAAGCGCAGCTGGATCATGGCAACCTCCACCTGTGCAATACGTTCGGCGCTGCCGAATCCGTCGCTCCGGCCCTCGCAATTTTCGGGGCCCTGTCACCCCGCGGCGACAGGCCTCGGGCGCAAGAAACGGAATGCGCCGACGCGACCTGAGGTTTGATAATTCTGCACGGTCGCAGTTCGCCTAGAGCGCGCATCGGGAGCAGGCCATGCCGGAGAGCGATTCGACGAGGGGCCGCATCACCGCCTGGGTCCTCTGCGCACTCATGCTCGCGTTCGGCGGGACGGCGGGCGGTGTGGCTGCGGAGCCGCTGGGCACGTTGA
>VBNY01000133.1 GCA_005877705.1 Gammaproteobacteria bacterium | reverse complement strand
GGCCCGAAGCTCGGGGGGTTGCCGAGCTTCACCTCCCCCACCGAGATCGCGAGCCAGGGAAAGAGGTTCAGCTGCAGCGGGCCGCCGATCTCGAGACGCCGCCCCATCTTCTGCTCGGCGAGCCTCTGGATGTCAGCGCGGTAATCGTTGGGATTCACTAGCAGCAGCACCGCGGTTGCGCCCAACAGCGCTACCCCGATCAGCGCGGCCGCGACGATGCCGACAATCTTCAGTGCGCGCATGATGTAAGCGATCTCCCGGGCAGAAGATAACCCATTCGCAAGCCACGGGCCGGACCCGGCCAGGCCGGGCATCCAGCGGCGCCGCCTCTGCGCCCCATGCCTCAGGACCTAAGCCGCTCACCGCCGCGGCACCAAGATAAAGCGAGCGGTGCTTCCGGTTTTGCCCGCCGCGTCGCCGTCAGCCGACGCCTTACCTCGCATTATTGTGAACTGGGGCACTGCGGTGCCGCAGCCGCCAACTATGCTGGCCGAGCCCAGGCTTTTCAGTGCGTTGCGAGCGGGTTTGCCGCTTACTGGCCGGCCGGCCCGCGAACCCTGTTCGCATCACAGCCGCTCTTTATAAAGACGATGGAGACACGTTCAGGTGGCGATTCCAGTGACGAATGCGTCCGCAGCTCTCGGGACAGGGGCCGCCGCAGCGGGTTCCCCGGGCCCTGCTGCCGTCTCCGCCGTGCGGCTGGCGGTGGACATCACCGCGGTAACCACTCGTGATGAGTTGCTGCTCGAGCTCGGTGAAGTCATCCGTGGTCAGGCGGCCGTGCGGCCGGTCGACTCGATTGCCGCGGCGCTCGAGCACCTCAAGGGTGCCAAGCGCGGCCAGGTGCTGGTGATCGATACGCGCGATGTCGCAGACCTGCGCGCCGCTGTCGACCTTGCACGCGCGCAAGCGCCCCACGCCGTGCTGCTCGTATTGGCGCCAGCTGAGGGTAAGAGACGAGCCGCTGCAGTGGTGAGGGACTCGGGCGTCCTCGCCGTGCTGCCGGTTCCGATCCACAAGGGCAAGACCGGCGCCGTGCTCGAGCTGGCGATGGCACGCGCCGTGGCGAAGAAGTCGACGGCGCGCGTCCAGCCTGCTTGCCGCGCAGGCGTTACAGTCGAGGCCTTCCGGCCCCAGCCGGTTGCTACCCAGACCGGCGCTGACCCCAAGCGCAAATGGATCGTCGGGGGCGGTGTCGGCTTGGCGGTCGTGGCTCTCGCGGCCGGCGCCTTCTGGTTGCTACCGACATCCGTTCCACCAACACTTGCGGCAGCAGACAACGCGCCAGCCAAAGGCGCGGCCGTCGCGCCCCCAGCTGCGGTCGACACCGCTATCGTCAAGGGTAAGCTCGATGAGCTGCTCGAGAAGGCGCGACTCGCCATGCGCGAACGGCGCTACGCGGAACCCAACGGCGACAATGCCCTGCTCTATTACCGCTCGGCGGCGGTTGCCGATATCACCAGCGCGGAGGCCAGGGACGGGCTGCTGCGCGTGGCCGTAGCCCTCGCCTCGCGCTTCGATGAGGCCGTGAGCCGCGGTCGCCTCGATGAGGCCGCGCTCGCTCTCGCGAGCTTCAAGTTAGCCGCACCGCACGACTCCCGGATCAAGCCACTCGAGCTGCGGCTCACGACGGCCCAGGTTTCCAAGCGCGCGGAAATCGCGCGGCGTATGAGGAGCGCGCACTGATGAATCTCTCAGGGACAGAACGCAATCGCCAGCTCGTCACGGTGGGCATGGGCACGGTGCTGCTGGCGCTCGCGATGGGCGCTGTGCTCTTCGCAGGGTTCCGTATCGCGACGCACATGCGCGCCAGCATCACCGCCCTGCAGACAGCGAGCATGCTGCAGACCTATCCGGAGGAGATCGCGCACCAGCTCAATGCGCTGCGTGACCGCCTCGAGGCGCGCGCCTACGCGGGCCAGGCGCTCGCGGACCTGAAGGCAGCCGTGGCGCGTCTCGATCGCGAGCTCGAGCAGCTCGCGACCGGCAGCAACATCCAGTCCCCGGAGCTCGATCAGGCGCTGCTGCTCTGGCATCAGTACGGTCCCGTCATCACGCCGGTCGTCTCGTTCAGCGGTCAGCCCTATGTGGACTCGGACGCCGGCGGAAGTGCCCTGTCGCGCGAGGGGCGCGTCCATTACGCCGACGTGAAGCGCGCCCAGTTGTTTGCGAGCGAGAACGCCAAGCGGCTGCAGGGGCAGCTCGCCGCCGTCGCGACGACGCAGCAGCAGTCAGCCTCCGCCGCGGCCGCCCGCCTGCGTACGCTGCTGTCGGCCGGCGTGCTCGCGACTCTGCTGCTCGCGGCGGCCGCCGCCTACTTCCGGATGACCCGCTCACGTCACGAGCAGGCAGCGCGGGAAGCGCAGGAGCAGACGCGCGACATCCTGAAATCGGTGCGCGAGGGCTTCTTCCTGCTCGATGCGGACTACAAGATCGGCTCCGTGTGGTCCGACGCCCTGACACGCATGTTCGGCCGGAAAGATTTCGCGGGCCTCGCCCTCGAGGATCTGCTCACCGATCTCGTGGCCCCCGCCACGCTGAGCACGGCGATGAAGTACATCAAGCTGCTGTGGGGCGACCGCGCCCACGAGAGCCTGATGAAGAGCATCAATCCGCTCAGCCAGCTCGAGATCACGCTGGACAACGGGCACGGCGGCCGCGACACCCGCTACCTGCAATTCGACTTTCACCGTGTCATGGGCCGCAAGGGCGTCAAGCACGTGTTGTGCTCCGTCGGTGACATCACCTCCGCCGTGCTGCTTGCCCGGGAATTGCACGAGTCGCAGGAGAACGCCAGCGCCCAGGTCGACATGATGCTCGGCATGCTGCACGTCGATCCGCTGCAGCTCACCTCGTTCCTCGACACCTCCGACACCGGCCTGCAGATGATCAACGCCATCTTGAAGGAGCCGGCGCGCACCGATGCGGAGTTCCGCCGCAAGCTGAGCGGCCTGTTCCGGGAGCTGCACTCGATCAAGGGCGAGGCCTCGGCGCTCAACCTGATGAGCATCGCGCAGCGCGTGCATGCGCTCGAGGACATGGTCGGCGAGCTCAAGAAGAAGGCGGAGCTCTCGGGCAACGACTTCCTGCCGATGGTCGTGAAGCTGGATGAGCTGCTGGCGCACTCGCGCAGCGTGCGCGAGATGGCGGGGCGTCTTACGGTGGTCAAGGATACGGACTCGACGGCGATTGCGCCTGCCCCAACGCGCCCCGAGAAGAGCGGCGCGGCGGGTGAACGGCCGCACGGCAAGTCGGGGGAGGATCTGTCGCCGACCCTACAGGCCTTGGCGGAGCGCCTGGCGCGTGATCACCAGAAGCGCTTCAGACTGACGCTCGCCGGTCTCGCCGACGTCCCCGCCCGCTATCTCGGCACGGTCAAGGATTGCGTGATCCAGATGTTGCGCAATGCCGCCGTGCACGGCATCGAGTCGGCGGAAGTCCGCCGCGCTCTGACGAAAGACGACGTCGGCGTGGTGCGCGTGGAGTTCCGCAAGTCCGGCGATGGCTACGAGCTGGTGTTCGAGGACGACGGCGCGGGAATCTCGCTCGATACGCTCAAAGCGGCGGCGGTGCGCAAGCGGCTCATTTCCGAGCAGGAAGCCGCGGGCATGGATGCGCGCGCGGCGATGGGGCTGATTTTCCGCTCGGGATTCTCGACCCAGGACGAAGTCTCCATGGATGCCGGCCGCGGTGTCGGCATGGACCTGGTCGCCCGCACTGTGTACAAGCTCGGCGGCAAGATCGGCGTGAGCACCAACCCGGGCAAGTTCACCCGTTTCAAGATTCTGCTGCCGGCCGTGGGCGCCGCCACCACGGCGGTCGCCTGAAGCGCCCCTCACGGCAATGAGCACCGCTAACGGAACCATGACGAGAGGCAACGGCAAGCGCGCCTTGAAGCTGCTGATCGTCGATGATTCCAGCATCATGCGCCGTCGTATCGAGCGCTCGCAGCAGTTCGAGGAGCTCGAGCTCGTCGGCACCGCGGGCGACGGCGTGCAGGCGCTCGAGCTGTTCCGCAGGACCGACCCGGACCTCGTCACCATGGATCTCACCATGCCGCAGATGGACGGCATAGAGTGCATCTCGCGACTGGTCGCGCTGAAGCCCGCCGTGCGGATTCTGGTGATCTCCGCGCTCGCGGACAAGGCGACGGCGATCGAGGCGATGGAGAAGGGCGCGAACGGCTTTCTCCACAAGCCCTTCACCGACCGCCAGTTGAACGAAGCGTTCGCCGAGCTGCTCAGATGAGCGCGGCCACTTAAGAGACCCAACGATGTTGCAGGAACAGGAGCTGAAGACTTTCGTCGAGGGGACGACGAACTTTTTCGAGGTCGCCGCACAACAGCCGGCCTCGATCGGCTCGCCGTACCTCATGGAAAGCGCGCCGTCCGTGCACGAGTACACCGGCATCATCAACATCTCGGGCAAGCGCGAAGGCGTCGTGTATTTCACCGCGCCGAAGGCCATGCTGACCGTGCTGCTCATGAAGATGCAGGAGAACGACTTCAGCCACGAGACCATGCGCGACCTGGTGGGCGAAGTCGCCAACACCATCTCCGGCAACGCGCGCCGCGACTTCGGGCGCGACTTCGTGATCTCCGTGCCGAGCGTGCTGACGGGTGAGCGGCCGGAGATCCCGCGCAAGCCCGGAATCCGCTCGTTCGTCATTCCGATCAACTGGCGCAGCCACTCGGCGAAACTCGTGGTATCGCTCACGTAAATCTATTGGCGGC
>VBNY01000132.1 GCA_005877705.1 Gammaproteobacteria bacterium | reverse complement strand
CGGCGGGAAACGCTGCATCGGATCGGCGGGTATCGCGGCAGCATACTCGTAACCTCGCTGTGGGTCTTGCGGCGGCAGCCGCAACTCTCATCTTTGTTGCCGTCTTCGCTTTCCATGTCTTCGGTCCCCTCACCTTGGTCACGGGAATTGGGGAACAGCGCACCTGCCAGCTGCAAGACCAGTCAGTCGTCGTACTCAACACCGATACTCGCGTGCAGGTGGATTATTCCGAAGGCGTCCGCAACATCCGGTTACTTCAGGGCGAAGCGCTCTTCATCGTCGAGCACGACAGCAATCGACCCTTCATCGTCACGGCGGGCGACGCCATCGTGCGAGCGGTGGGGACCGAATTCAACGTGCGACGCCGGGCGCAATCCACGGAAGTGGCCGTCGTGGAGGGGGTGGTACAAGTCGCCGCCACGCAGGCTGCCCCGACCAGCGAGGCAGCTCTGGAAACGGCCACTGCACCCTCCGCGCCGCCGGAGAAAGCGGGAACCGCGCTGGCGCCTGACAGCCGGCGCGTACACCCCAAGCGAACAATTCCCGTCAAACTCGCGGCAGGTGAGGAAGCTCAGGTCGCCGCGGGAAACGTCACCAAGGCGGAGAATCCGGCGATTGCCGATGTGCTGTCCTGGCGGCAGCGCCGGCTGGTGTTTCGAGATGCCCCGCTGGCGGACGTGGCAGCCGAATTCAACCGCTACAATCGCATTCAGATCCGGGTCGAGGGCGCGGCCGCCCGCGAGAAGCAGCTGACCGGGATCTTCGATGCGGATCGTCCGCAGTCGATCATGCTGTTTGCCTCCAAGGACGAGTCTTTGTCCGTTCAAACCGAGGGTGATAGCTGGGTCATTCGGGCGCGATGATCGTCGCGGCGCTGTCGCGACGACAGCGCTACGCGTCGGTGTCAAACCAGGCCGCTCTGCTCAGCGCCCGCGAACAGTTCCGACAGCTTCACGCCAAGCGGCTTCGAGATCGCTTCTAAGACACGCACAGTGGGATTGTAGATGCCGCGCTCGATGCTACCGGCTACGTTGTCCGAGAGACCGGCCTCGCGGCTCAGCTCGACCTGCGACATCTTATTCGGGTGCTCGGTACGCCGCCGTCTAAGCTCGACTCCTAGCGCCGTCTGGAGCCCACGCGGTGCCGCACGCTTGCGCAGCGTTCGGTTACGCGCGGTTCCTTTGACGGCATTTCCCCTGGTCGCCACAAACCAAGGATTCGCCTCGGACCATCATAGTGTCGACACACTATAATGTGTGTGTGGCTGATAAGACGTCTGCGCTACGCATAGAGCGAATGGCGAGCAGCCACGTGCCTGTCGTCGCATGAATCACAAGTGAGCTTGAGGGCGAGGAACCCGCGCGAATCGTCCCGCGCGGCGAGGCGCGAGGCAAAGCGGGATAGTTCTCAGCGACTGCGTCGTTCGGCCCCGACAATGAGCTCTGACAGGGGTACGTCGAGCGCTCTCTGGATCGAGATCAGGGTCTCCAAGCTCGGATTGTATTCGCCCCGCTCGAGGCGGCCGATCACATTGCGGTGCAAGCCCGCCTCGAAAGCGAGGGCTTCCTGGCTGACGTCGCGCTGTTCGCGACGCTCTCGTATCTCGTCCCCGAGATACGTCTTTAAATGCTTTGCGGCCACGGTGAAACTTTCACCGTTGACCACTATTGTGTCTACACACTATAGTGTTCACAGCAATCACGCTCTGGCGATGGCAGACCGGTATGCGACGACTCAGGCACAGGGGAGTCTCCCCGCCCCGCAAGACCCGGGACGAGCTGCTGCGTGACATTCAAGCGTGCAGGAGCCCTTACGAGGACGCGCTGGCCTCCTTGGCCGTGCAGCACGGTCCGCGAGTCGCGGTGGCCGCGCTGTGTGCAGTCGCGGCGGACGGGCTGAGAGGCCTCGTGGCGACCGGGGACATCACCCATCAAGAGGCCCGGGATCTGCTTTTGAAATACTCCGACCGAGTCTCGCAAGAGGAACCGCCGGCTTCCCTGGATTGGGTTGCCGCCGCGCCGCACTGACTCGCGCGGGCGCGACACAGCCGCCGGCAATTCAAGCGGCGTTCCGGCTTGGCGCGGCAGCGCCGGGCTCAGGAGGCTGGCATCATACGGGGGTCGCACCCCAGCCAGCCGAGCTGTCATGGATATCGTTCATCTCGTCCAATCGGCGGTCGCGCCGGTATTCCTGCTGTCCGGCGTCGCGGCCACTCTCGCAGTGCTGACGAACCGCCTCGCGCGGGCGGTCGATCGGGCGCGGGCGCTCGAGGAGCGGCTCGAGAAGCACATCGGCAACGCCAAACATTTGCACGAGGAGCTGGTTGTGCTTGCCCGGCGCGCACGCTACATCAACGCGGCAATCTCGCTGTGCGCGGTGTCCGCGTTGCTGGTCACGCTGGTGGTGGTCACACTGTTCGCGAGTGCGTTTTTCGGCGCTGGCTTGGCCGCCACGATTGCGCTGCTGTTCGTCGGCTCCATGCTGTTCCTGACCGGGGCGTTCGTCGCGTTTTTCATTGAAGTGCGGCTGGCGACCGCGCACCTGCGCATCGGGCCTCCCAAGTAACGCCGTAGAATCAAATAGTTACGGTGTGATCAAAGTCGCGCGCCGGCGGTGCGGATCTGCTACCCTGCGCGTCCTTTTTATGAACCGCCCCATCCGCAACATCGCGATCATCGCGCACGTCGACCACGGCAAGACGACGCTGGTCGACTGTCTGCTGAAGCAATCGGGCACCTTCGCCGCCCACGAGAAGATGGGCGAGCGGATCATGGACTCGAACGACATCGAGCGTGAGCGTGGCATCACCATTCTCGCCAAGAACTGCGCCATCGAGTACGGCGGTACGCGCATCAACATCGTCGATACCCCCGGGCACGCCGACTTCGGCGGCGAGGTCGAGCGCGTGCTGTCGATGGTGGACGGAGTATTGCTGCTGGTCGATGCGGTCGAGGGCCCGATGCCGCAGACCCGATTCGTCATGCGCAAGGCGCTGGCGCTGGGACTCAAGGCGATCGTGGTCGTGAACAAGATCGACCGTCCCGGTGCGCGGCCGGCCTGGGTGGTCGATCAGACGTTCGAGCTGTTCGACCGGCTCGGTGCGACCGATGAGCAGCTGGATTTCCCGATCATTTACGCCTCTGCGCTGCAGGGCTGGGCGAGCACGGACTACACCGAGCGCCGGCCGGACATGTCCGCCCTGTTCGAAGCGGTGCTGACTCATGTTCCCCCTCCGGCCACCGAAGTGGACAAGCCGCTGCAGCTGCAGATCTCCACTCTCGATTACAACCCCTACGTCGGCCGCATCGGCATCGGCCGTATTCGGCGCGGCACGGTGCGGCCGGGGCAGACAGTCGCGTTGCGGTTCGGCCAAGAAGACCGCGGACTGGCCAAGATCGGCCAGGTGCTCACATTCTCGGGCCTGCAGCGCAGCTCCGTGGATGCAGCCAGCGCCGGAGACATTGTCGCGATCACCGGCATCGAGACCGTGAACATCGGGCTCACCGTCTGCGATCAGGAACTGCCGCAAGGCCTCCCGCCCATCCGCGTCGACGAGCCGACGCTGGCGATGAACTTCCAGGTCAACACATCGCCGCTCGCCGGCCGCGAAGGCAAGTTCGTGACCAGCCGGCAGTTGCGCGAGCGGCTTTACCGGGAGCTGCAAAGCAACGTCGCGCTGCGCGTGGAAGACACCGAGGAGCCGGACGTGCTGCGGGTCTCGGGCCGTGGCGAGCTGCACCTGACCATTCTTATCGAAAACATGCGCCGCGAGGGGTATGAGCTTGCCGTGTCACGGCCGCAGGTGCTGACCAAGGTCGTGAACGGCGAAGTACACGAGCCGTACGAAGCGCTCACGGTCGACATCGAAGAGGAGCACCAGGGTGCCGTCATGGAGGCGCTCGGGAAGCGCCGTGCGGACCTCACCGATATGGCGATCGACGGCGGCAACGGTCGTGCGCGCCTCGAGTACCGCGTCCCGGCGCGCGGACTGATCGGGTTCCAGGGCGAGTTCATGACGCTCACGCGCGGCACCGGCCTCATGAGCCACATTTTTGACGGCTTCGCGCCCTTCAAGGGCGAAATCCCGGACCGCCGCAACGGCGTGCTCGTCAGCAACGAGGAAGGGGAAGCGGTTGCCTACGCCCTCTTCAACCTGCAAGAGCGCGGCCGGATGTTCGTACGCCCGGGCGAGAAGCTCTATGAAGGGATGATCATCGGCATTCACAGCCGAGACAACGACCTGGTGGTGAACCCGATCAAGACCAAGAAGCTCACCAACATCCGCGCCGCCGGCAAAGACGATGCCATCCTGCTCACGCCGCCCATCGAGCTCACGCTGGAATACGCGGTCGAGTTCATCGCCGACGACGAGCTCGTCGAAGTGACGCCGCTGTCGATCCGCATCCGCAAACGCTTTCTGAAAGAGCACGAACGCAAGCGCGCCTCGCGTAGCGAGACCGCGCTCATGGCGTGAGCCCCGTTTGCGGGCGCTACACCTCCCTCGCCCCCTGAATATCGATAAACCGTAGGAATTCCGCGCGCGTGCGCGCGTCCGCCCGGAATGTGCCGGTCATGCGGCTGGTGACCATCGACACACCGCGCTTGTGGACTCCGCGCGTAGTCATGCATTCGTGGACGGCGTCGACGATGACGCCCGCACCGCGCGGTTTCAACACCTCAGTGATGCAGCTGGCGATCTGCGCAGTCAGCTTCTCCTGCGCCTGAAAGCGTCGCGCGTAGCCATCGACGACGCGCGCGAGCTTACTGATGCCCACGACCTTGTCGCTCGGCAGGTATCCAACATGGACTCGGCCGATGATCGGCGCCATGTGGTGCTCGCAATGGGACTCGAAGGAGATATCGCGCAGCACGACCATCTCGTCGTAGCCGCCGACTTCCTCGAAGGTACGCCGCAGGTACTCGGTCGGGTCACTCTCGTAGCCCGAGAACCAATCGCGGTAGGCATTGACTACGCGCTTCGGCGTCTCGAGCAGACCCTCCCGGTCCGGATCGTCTCCGGCCCAGCGCAGCAGAGTGCGAACCGCGTCCTCGGCCGCGTCGCGTGAGACTTTCCTTCGAGTTCGTGCCGCCATCGGACCTCCCACTTGGGAACGGGCAGAGTGCTATTCTGCACTCGATCGTGCGGCTTAGAACGGTTCTAGCCGCAGAATAGCGCCGTGAAAAGCATCGCTGTTTGCGGCAATCG
>VBNY01000131.1 GCA_005877705.1 Gammaproteobacteria bacterium | reverse complement strand
TCGCAAAGCAATGTAGGTTCCCACCACTACTGTCGTCGCATCCTCTGGTCGGGCGTCCTTTCCAAGCGCATACTGGTTCATCCACTCATCTGCTTGGTTGACCCCAGCGCTGCACTGTTCCGAAAGATGATTCCGCACACGGGGCAATTGACGCCGCTCAAACCTCAAACAACTCGCTTCTCGCTGGAACGTTGCGCTATTTGGATCGGCGTGCACATTCATGCAGATCGCAGCAAGAAGATTATCGACTGCATACAATCCAAGCTCTGCACGCGGCTCAGCGCCGTGGACTATTACGACGCCGTTCATTGGCTCAACGATTCCAGGGGCTACCACCCGCACTGCCTCCGCTGCTACTAGCTCGGTCAGTACACTATCTGGATCTATGCCCGGAGCGCTCGCTCTAACGAGTCCAGCAAAACTCAAACCTGGGCCTTGCACGCGCAGAGGCAGTGCTTGACCCAACGCATCAACATAGTCCAGCTCCCGGAACCAAGCGTGCATGATGGCCGGCCCTCCATGCACCTCGTCATATCGGCGACCGCCCTTGAAGGTAGTCTTTCGCTGGAGTTCCGCCTCGAGACCCTTCGACACTCGCTCAAGCCGCGCGATCACCTCACGGGTCGAAATTCCCAGATGAGCAATTAAGAATCCTAGTCGGCGAAGAATCGAATCGACTAACTTCCAACGTGGATCGCGGTGCTCACCTGCATCGACCCGTGTCTCACGATTCGCCATAGCCAGCCTCCTTTAGCGACCCGCGCTGTCGCCTCAACTCGGCCCCACAATTACTTGGGAACGGCGGAGGCCAACCCTCGGCTTTACGGTCTCTCTTAAGGCTTCGTTTTCCGGCTGCGTGACGCTGCCGCGTGGCGCCGCCGTCTCCCGCGCGGGAAAGTACGCTTGGCTTCATTTCCCGGACCCTCCGTGAGCAATTCCTCGGCCGAATAACACGTCCATGCAATTCGCACCCGACGTCCAGACCTATCAGTTCGTCGCCACTTTGGGCTGTTCAGCAGTTGATCCACGGCAGTCAGCGTGGCGTTGCTGCGCTCCTCCAGCGCCCGGCGAATCAGCGGCAAATTCTTGTGGTCCGCATCGATCGTTTGCACCGTGCCGCATACCCGCGGCCATGCAGAGGGCGACATGTTGTTGAGCAGTGTCTGCGTCAGATCGCGCACCCGATAGCCGATCTCGAAGACACTCTCTTCGTTGAACCTCGATACCTTGTATGAGCGCATCCGTGGTCTCACGCGACGGTCTGGTCGCTTCTCTACGGCACCGACGTTTACGAGCTCGTTGAGTATAAGTCCCGGATACACATCCTTGGCATAGGTCTGCGACAGCGTCCAGAAGCTCCTGTTCCTGCGGCGGGAGCGAATTTCGAGATCCTTCGGACGACCTCCGTCGCTATAGTCCGGATCTGCGTGCCACTCCGCCAAGACTCGATTGAGTCGATGGCGACGCGTCTCACGCTCCCCTGGGTCGGCCCTCTCGGGCGTCTTCAATATCGAAGCTACGACGTGACGGTCCACGCCCGTCAGCAGCGCCACCCGCGACGCGTTGGGGCGATTGCCTTTGCCCTTCTCCGCCCTCGCGGCCTCATGCACGCATACCGATCGCAGTACGCTCTCGGCCTCCGGGCTGCTGACCCCTTCAGCAATCAACAGCGGTGCAATCGATTCCGCGATGGAGATGAGCGCCTCGATCACCGCCCGTTTACGACCCGCCATGAAGCTGCCTAAAGCCGGTCCCGTCGGACGGCGATTTTCGTATCAAATTCCATAACTTACTGTACGCCTCGCGTGGGGCGCACACAACGAGCGGCGGCTTTGCAACTTGCCTAGTTGCCAAAGTCTGCGCGTCGCGGTAGAACTTTACTGGTGAAAAATCCCCAAAGTAATGGGCTGCCGGTCGTCGCAATCCCGTGCTCGCGCGAGCAGCTCGTGCACGCATACCTGAGTCGATGTCTGTCGTCCCTGAGTGAGCAAGCGTTCGAGCTGCATTTGATGGACTGCAGGGCATGCCTGCACGCCATCGAGGTACAGCGGCTGCTCGTGCTCGGTATCAGCGAGTTCAGGCGGCGCCGATCGCATGCCAGGTCATCCGCGAAATTGAGCCTGGCTCGATCACGGCGGGCTCGCCGGCCGCGAGCTAAGGCTTGAGCAACTCCTCCCGCAGCGCCTTCCGCAAAATCTTTCCGACGTTTGACTTCGGCAGATCCGCCTTGAAATACACGTGCTTGGGCACTTTGTAGGCGGCGAGAGACTGGCGGCAGTGATCGATGACCCCGCGCGCGGTGAGGCCAGGGTCTTTGCGGACGACGAATAGCGCAACGACCTCGCCGGAGTGCTCGTCCGGTTGCGCGACAGCGGCGGCCTCCAGGATGCCGGGGTGCGTGACCGCGACCGCCTCGACTTCGTTCGGATACACGTTGAATCCGGAAACGAGGATCATGTCCTTCTTGCGGTCCTCGATGTACACGAAGCCGCGCGCGTCCATGCGGCCGACGTCTCCCGTCCTCAGGTAGCCATCGGGCAGCATGACTTTCGCAGTCTCCTCGGGGCGGTTCCAATAGCCGCGCATCACCTGCGGGCCGCGCACGCAGATCTCGCCGATCTGCCCGACGTCGAGATCCTTGCCCACATCATCCTTGATGGCAATATCGGTCGATGGGATGGGCAGTCCGATCGAGCCGTTGAACTCGTCCGACGGCGGATTGATGCACGCCGCCGGCGAGGTTTCGGTCAGACCCCATGCCTGCGTCAGGACCTTGCCGGTCACCTCTTTCCAGCGCCGCGCGACGCTGGCCTGCACCGCCATGCCGCCGCCAAGGGTGATCTTCAGCTCGCGGAAATCGAGCTTCTCGAAGCCCGGTGTGTTGAGTAGCGCGTTGAACAGTGTGTTGACGCCGCTCAGGAAGGTGAATGGATATTTCTTCATCTCTGCGAGGAACGCCGGGAAGTCGCGCGGATTGATGATCAGCACGTTCTTCCACCCCAGGCGCGCGAACAGCAGGCAGTTCGCCGTCAGCGCAAAGATATGATAGAGCGGGATCGCCGTGATCAACACGGAGGGTTGGCCGCAAAAAATCTTACCCAGCCAGGCTTCCGCCTGCAGGATATTGGCGCTCACGTTGCCGTGTGTGAGCATCGCGCCCTTCGCTACGCCCGTCGTTCCGCCGGTGTATTGCAGATAGGCGAGATCGTCCGGACCTACGTCGACGGGTTGCAGGGGCAGGCGCGTGCGCGCCATCACCGTCGATCTGAAACTGATTGCCCCGTTGATCTGCCACCTCGGGACCTGTTTGCGCACGTGACGAATGACGTAGTTGACGATCCATGACTTGGGAAACGAGAGAAAGTCTCCAACCGCGGTGACCAGGACCTGGCGCACGCTGGTGCGCGGCACCACCTTTTCGACAACATGCGCGAAGTTCTCGAGCACCAGGACCGCGGCGGCGCCGGAATCGGCGAGCTGGTGTTCCAGCTCCGGGGCGGTGTACAGCGGATTGGTGTTGACCACCACGACCCCGGCGCGCAGCGCCCCGAACATGGCGATCACATACTGCAAGGTGTTCGGCAGCATGATGGCCAGGCGATCGCCCTTGCTGAACCCCGCGTTCTGCAGCCATGCCGCGAAGCTGCGCGAGAGCTGGTCGAGCTCGCGGTAGGTGAGGGTCCTGCCCATCTGTACATAGGCGACATTCTCGGCATGCAGCGCGCAGGTCTTCTCCAGCAGCTCCTTCAGAGACCGCAGCAGGTTCGGGTCGATTGCGGCGGGCACTCCCGCCGGGTACGACTGCAGCCAGGTTCGCGTCATGCACGCCCCTTATCGATTTTTGTGTAACAGCGGCTCGAGGTACCGCCATAGTGTATCGAGCACTGCGGGCTCCCCTCGGGCATTCGGATGCAGGCCGTCGTCCTGCATGAATGAGGGATCGAGCGCGACTCCTTGCAGCAGAAACGGCACCAGCGGCAGGTGATACTGCTTGGCGATTTCGGGAAACACGCGGGCGAACTCGTCCGTGTACCTGGGTCCGTAGTTCGGCGGAATCCGCATGCCCACGAGCAGTACGCGAGCGCCGGCTTCCTGGCCCACTTGCACCATCTTCGCGAGATTCTCGCGCGTGGCGGCCAAGGGCAGGCCGCGCAGGCCGTCGTTGGCACCGAGCTCCAGTATGAGGATCCCCGGTTGATGCAGCCGCAGCGCGCGTGGCAGGCGCTGCAGGCCGCCACTGGTGGTCTCGCCGCTCACGCTGGCATTGATCAGCTGGTATCCGTACCCTTGTGCCTGCAGTCGCTTCGCGAGCAGAGCGACCCAACCCAGCTCCGGCCGGATTCCATACGCGGCGCTCAGGCTGTCGCCCAGCACCAGGATGGTCCGATCGGACGCCACCGCGTTCTGGAGCGCGATGAACACCAAGCTGATGCCGAGCGCCCAGGCGCCGATGGTCCGCAATAGCGTTCTCAAGGCCGAAGACCTCACCAAGCAGGTTAGCAGTCCCGAAGGCTCGCTGACTATTGTGCACGGGGTCTCGCTCGACATCGCGCCGGGCGAATCGGTCGCCGTGGTCGGGGCCTCGGGTGCCGGCAAGTCGACTCTGCTAGCGCTGCTCGCGGGGCTCGACCTGCCCACGACCGGCCGCGTGCTGCTGGAGGGCACGGATCTCACGCGGCTCGACGAGGATGGACGCGCACGCCTCAGGGCGCAGCGCGTCGGGTTCGTCTTCCAGTCCTTCCACCTCATCCCCGCCCTGACCGCACTCGAGAACGTGATGTTGCCTCTCGAGCTCGCCGGCAGCTCGGACGCACGCCGCGCTGCGTTTGACACGCTTCAGCGCGTGGGCTTGAAGGACCGCACGGGGCACTACCCGCGGCAACTCTCCGGCGGCGAGCAGCAGCGCGTCGCGCTCGCGCGGGCGTTCGTCACCAATCCGGCCGTGCTGTTTGCGGACGAGCCCACCGGAAATCTCGACACCGCCACCGGTGGGCGCGTGGGTGAGCTGCTGTTCGACCTGAACGCGAATTCTCACACGACGCTCGTTCTGGTGACGCACGACCGCGCGCTCGCCTCGCGCTGCGGCCGCATAGTCACGATGGAAGCGGGACCCAGAAGCCTGGGGCTGGTGGGTTTGCGTGTCGCTCGTTTTCGCGGGTGGTCCTCGCACTGGCTTTGCGGACGCTGGCGCGGGAATGGCGCTCGGGTGAGCTCGGCGTCCTGCTGCTCGCGTTGACGGTCGCCGTGGCCGCTCTCACCGGCGTCGGCTTCCTCGTCAGCCGCATCAGCGCGGCGGTCTCCATGCAGGCGAGCGAGGTGCTGGCCGCGGACATACGCCTGGGGTCGCCACAACCCATCGGGGATCAGTATTTTGAAGAAGCCGCGCGTCGCGGGTTGCGAACCGCGCGCAACACGGCGCTGCTGAGCGTCGTTTTCAACGGCGACGAGAGCCAGCTGACGAACGTACATGCGGTGACCGAGGGCTACCCGCTTCGCGGCAAGCTGCTGGTCGCAGACGAGCCGTTTGCCAAGGGGGTGCCGGCGAAGGGCATCCCCACGCCCGGCGAAGTGTGGCCTGATTCGAAGCTGCTCGCCGCGGTGGGCGGCCGGCTCGGCTCACAGCTCGCGATCGGCGCGGCGAGCTTCCGGGTCGGCCGGGTGCTGATCTCCAGGCCGGACCAGGGCGGCACGAACGCCGCGGACCTGCCCGCCACACGGTTGATCCAGCCCGGCAGCCGTGTGAGCTATGGCGCGCTGTTCGCAGGCGAGCGCAACCGCATCGAGGTGTTCAAGGCCTGGCTGTACGCTCACAAAAAGCGCGCCGAGCGCCTGCGCGACATTACCGAGGCGAGCCCGCAGATCAAGAACGCCGTCGATCGCGCCGGCCGCTTCCTGAGTCTCGCCAGCCTCGTGAGCGTGCTGTTGTGCGCGATTGCGGTGGCGATGTCCGCGCGCCGCTACGTGCTGCGCCATCTTGACAGCGTGGCGCTGTTGAAGACTCTGGGGGCGACGCGTGCATTCATCCTCAGCGTCAGCGTTCTGCAGCTGTTGGCACTCGCCATGCTGGCCGCGATGGCCGGCTCGGCGATCGGCTTCCTCGCCCAGGAGTGGCTGCTGCGCACGATCCGCGGGTTGCTGGCGACGGCGGACCTTCCGGGGGCGAGTCTCGTGCCCGTGGCCATCGGGTTCATGACGGCGATCGCGGTGCTCGCGGGATTCGCGCTGCCGCCCTTGTTGCAACTGTCGCGCGTGCCGGCGGTGCGGGTCCTGCGCCGCGATGTCGGCCCGCCGCCGCCGCTCGTGCTGCTCGCCTTCGGTCCCGCGGTGGCGGTCGTGGTGTTTCTGATCTACTGGGTGGTGCTCGACTGGAAGCTGTTCTTGGGCTTCACCGCGGGCCTGGCTGGATTCATGGTGCTGCTGACCCTCGCCGGGGCTTTGCTCGTGCACCTCGCGGGCCGACTGCGCGGCCGTGTCGGAGTTGCCTGGCGCTACGGGGTCGCGAACCTGAGCCGCCGCCGGGCGGAGAGTCTGGTGCAGATCGTGGCATTCGGAACCGGCATCATGGTGCTGCTGTTGCTCGGCATCATCCGTGACGAGCTCAGCAGCGACTGGCGGCGCAGCCTGCCGGCGAATCTGCCGAATTACTTCTTCATCAACATCCCGCCGGCCGAGCGGGACGGCTTCCTGGGTTTCCTGAGCTCCCGCGGAGCCCGGACCACCCGCATCCTGCCGATGATCCGCGGCCGCCTCGCGAGCATCAACGGCCGCTCCATCGATGAGCTGCGCGCCGGCGGCGAGGGCGCGGATAACTTCGTCACCCGCGAGCAGAACTTGACCTGGACCGCCGAGCTGGGAGCGGACAACCGCATCGTCGCGGGCCGCTGGTGGACGCCGGCCGAGTTCGGCCGGCCGCTCGTCTCGCTGGCCACCGAATTTCAGGAATCCCTCGGCGTGTATGTTGGCGATCGCCTCGCCTTCGACATCGCCGGCGAGACGTTCGAAGTGCGGGTCGCCAGCATCCGCAAGGTGAAGTGGGACAGCTTTCAGCCGAACTTCTTCATCGTGTTCGCGCCCGGAGTGCTCGAGGACACCGCCGGCACGTACATGACGAGCGCGTACTTCAAGCCGGCGGACGCCCGCGCCCTCGCGCAGCTGGCGCGCCGCTTCCCCAGCGTCTCGATATTCGACATCGACGATCTGCTCGCGCAGGTACGCTCGGTGCTCAACAAGGCGGCGCTCGCCGTGCAGAGCGTGTTCGTGTTCACCCTGTTTGCGGGCCTCACCGTGCTGCTCGCCGCGGCGCAGTCGAGTCGTGATGAGAGACGCTACGAGAGCGCGATGCTGCGCACCCTCGGGGCAAGCCGCAGCACCGTTCTGCAAGGAGTGCTCGCGGAGTTCACCACCCTCGGCCTGTTATCCGGTCTGCTGGGGGCGGTAGGCGCCTCGATCGCCGCCTACTTCATGACGACCCGCGTGCTCGAGCTGCATTACTCGTTCGACCTGCGGGTATGGGTGGTTGGGCTCGCCGGTGGAGCGCTCTTCGTAGCTGCCAGCGGTTGGCTGGCGACCCGCTCGGTAGTCAATCAGCCGCCGCTGACCACGTTGCGTGCGGCGTAGTAGCGCCGGGCTCGGCGCTTCAGCGTTGTATGCCGATGGTGATCCAGGAGTCAGGCTCCGGATCGCCGCGCCACGACACTCCTTCGATCGTCAACTGATAGTTGCCCGGGCCGAGGGCCGAGCTGTTGAGAGCGATGTGCAGGTGGCCGTTCGAATCCTTGGCCAGGTTGCCGAGCACCGCCACGCGACCCTGGTCGATGCGATCGATGGTCACGCGGAACATCTTGTAGGGCGAGCGCGACTCGTCGATCTTGAAATCGGCCAGCTGCGCGGCGCGGCCGCCGATGATGATCGCGGGCGTGTTCGAGCCGCCTTCGCGGCTCGGCAGCAGGCGGATCTCGCGTGTGCTGGTCGCCGGATCGAGCGGGCGCTCGGCCAGCTGCTTCTCGAGCTTCACGATCTTCTGAGCCTTGTTGGCGCCGTCTCCGGCCACCAGCACGAGCGTCAAACCGAGGACCAGCGTGGCGATCGCGAGGCCCATGATGATCTGGGGTCTTTGCCAGAACGGCCGCGGCGCCTCCTGCCACGGCTCGGGCTTGCCGCCTGCCTCGAGCAACCGCAGACCGGCATTCACCGTCTCGGGCAGGCCGATCTCGTCCAGCAACTTGGGGTTGTCGCGGCAGAAACGCTCGAACTCCGTGGCTGCCTTGAGCGGCAGTCGGCCCGAAAGATAACGCTCGACGATTTGGTTGCGCGCGATGAAATCTCGGTCCATCGACGGTGCCGCAGCAGTGGCCGCCGTGGCTGGCGCTGCGGTCACTGGCGCCGGGCTCGTCAGCGCCATGCTCGTCGGCCCTACGCGGGTTGGTGCTGCCGTGCCTGGCACCGGACTTTTGGGAGCAGCGGCTGGCGCGAACCTTCCGACAGCGCTGGCCGGTCTCGCAGCCGCCGGAACCGAAGCCGGCGGAGCCACCGGCGCCGCAATGGACGGCACAACGGGCGCTTGGGCGGCTGCCGCGGGAGGACGCTTGGCCGCCGGAAACGCCCCTGACGGCAAGCTACCCGGACCCGGCGAAGCGGATGACTTTGCAGGGGCAGTCGGCAGCGCGGGCGCTTTTGCCGGCGGCGGAATCGGTGCCGCCGGAGCAGGCCGTGCCGGCGGCACGACGGGCGGCACCGTCCTCGAAGTCGGTTTGACGGCCGAGGGTGAGGCGAGCCGGGCGGACGGCACCGACGACACCGTCGGAGGTCTCGACAAGTCGGCAGTCGATGTGCGCTGGGCTGTCGCGCCGGTCGCAGTGGCCGTCGCCGGGGCAGCGGCCGCGGCACGAGCCGTCCCCGAGGCCAGGGTCGCGTACGGCCTGCTGGTCAGTGGCATGGCGCTCGCAACGGGTCGCGGTGCGGGTGCCACCGCGGCGGCAAGCGGAGCCCTGGAAGGGGTAGCCGTTGCGGGCGCAGCTGCGGAGCCCGCCAAAGCGCGCAGGTCGCTCGGGGTGAACAGGCTCTCGGAGTCGATCAAGTCACCAGCCGGGTCGTTCGAGTGCCCGGCAGCCGACGCCGCGGCGGGGCCAGCCGCCGAAGCAGCCGGAGCCGCTCTGACCGGCGCTCTGGCGTCCACGGGCGCTTCCACCGGCAGATCGGTCAAGGGCTCAAACACAGGGCGAGACGCAGCTTCCATAGTCTAGAGCCTCTCAGCTTGGTCGACGGCAGGGGCGCCCACATGCTCGGCCGCCCGTCGCCCCGACGGTGCATTCTCCAGAAGTACGCGGCCCGCCACTCCGGGCGGCCATTACCCGTCCACATCCGGCACACCTCGACTGCAAAGCTGATCTTCAGTCCGGGCGCGATCAGCGCATTGAACGTATCTAAGCAATGCGGGCGCCTCCCGACCTCGCGATGGCTCA
>VBNY01000130.1:2885-19912 GCA_005877705.1 Gammaproteobacteria bacterium | reverse complement strand
GCGTCTCGTCCAGCGATCGGGCCGCGACGATCCGCGGGCTGGCCGATAGAAGCTCGGCGCCGCAGGATTTCGCCCGACCCGGGCACATTTTCCCGCTCCGCTCCCGCAAGGGCGGGGTGCTCGTCAGGGCCGGACACACGGAAGCGTCTGTCGACCTGTGCCGCCTCGCCGGCCTGCAGCCTGTCGGCGTGTTGTGCGAAGTCATGAACGACGACGGCACGATGGCACGCCGGGCGCAGCTCGAGGCGTTCGCCAAACGGCATCACCTGAAGATCGGAACGATTGCCGATCTCATCCGCTATCGCCTGCGCAATGAGCGCTCGGTCGAGCGCATAGCGGAGCACAGCATCCAGACGGAGCTCGGCGAATTTCGGCTTTATGCCTACGAGGATCGCGTGAGCCTGGATGTTCACCTGGCGTTGGCGCGCGGGCGGCTCGATGGCCCGGAAGCGCCGCTGGTGCGCGTGCACCTGCCCGATACACTGCGCGATGTGCTCGGCGTCCGCCACGTGCAGCGCGCCTGGACGATGCGGCGGATTGTCGAGGCGGGCAACGGGGTGGTGGTGATCCTGCGGCAGCAGGAATCCCCGCGCGACCTCGCGGAGGCCGTTCGTGTGCTTGCCGCGCCCTCGCAACCCGCGGTGCAGGGCGCAGAGCGCACCACGCAGACGGAGGGCGAAGGCTCGGTGCTGCGCACGTTCGGCGTCGGCGCGCAGATACTGAAGGACCTCGGCGTTCGGCGCATGCGTGTGTTGTCTGCACCGAAGCAGATGCACGGCATCTCCGCGTTTGATCTGGAAGTCGAGGGCTACGTCGGGGAAGAGGGCTGACGTGGACGCTCCTCGCGTCATAGAAGGCGAACTGGCTGCTCGCGGCCGCAAGGTCGCGATCGTGGCGGCGCGCTTCAACGACTTCATCGTCGCAAGCCTGCTGAAAGGCGCCACTGCCGCCTGGTTGGAGCGCGGCGGTCCGGTCGAGGATCTGTTGATCGCCCGCGTGCCAGGGGCGTTCGAGCTGCCGGTCGTCGCGCGCAAGCTGGGTGCGAGCGGACGCTTCGACGCCGTGGTGGCGCTCGGCTGCGTCATCCGCGGAGACACGCCGCATTTCGACTATATTGCCGGCGAGTGCGCGCGCGGGCTGCAGCTTGCGAGCCTCGAGACCGGCGTGCCGATCGTCTTCGGAGTCCTTACAGTCGAAACGCTGGAGCAGGCGCTCGAGCGCGCGGCCACCACCGCGGGCAACAAGGGAGGCGAAGCGATGGAGACCGCGCTCGAGATGGCGGGTCTCATGGCGCGACTGTGACGGCAGGAAGGCTGCACCCATGCCATCCGAGCCCGCCCATCACTTCGCCGGCACGCGCTCGGTCGCACGCAAGCTCGCGTTACAGGCCCTGTACCGCTGGCAGCTCAACGACTGCCCGTGGCAGGACCTGGTGCAGGAGTTCGGCGCGGCGCAGGACATGGCGCGCGCCGATCCCGAGTACTTCCGCGAGCTGATCGAGGGCGTGTGGCGCACCCGTGAGGCGCTCGACACGCAGCTGTCGGCGTGGATGGATCGCAGACCCGAGCGGCTCGATCCCATCGAGCACGCCATCCTGCTGATCGGGCTGTTCGAGCTGACCTCGCGGCCCGAAGTCCCGTATCGTGTGGCGATCAACGAGGCGGTGAGCCTCGCCAAGCGTTTCGGCGCGACGGACGGCCACAAGTTCGTCAACGCCGTGTTGGATCGGGCCGCGCGCGCCGTGCGGCCCAACGAGCACTGACTTCAATGCCGCTCTCCGAGTTTGCGCTGATCGAGCGCTACTTCCGCGGCCGTGGCGCGAAGCGCGCGGACGTGCGTGTGGGGATCGGCGACGACGCCGCGCTGCTGGAGTGTCCGCCGGGCCTCGAGTTGGTGGCGGCGACCGACACGCTCGTCGCCGGCGTGCACTTCCCCGCAGGCTCGCCGCCGGCCTCGATCGGTCACCGTGCGCTCGCCGTGAACCTGAGCGATCTGGCCGCGATGGGCGCCCGTCCGGCCTGGGCGCTGCTGGCCCTCACGCTGCCGGCGGCGGACGAAGCCTGGCTGGCGGAGTTTGCCGAGGGTTTTTCGGCCCTGGCTCGTGCCCACGACGTCGCGCTTGTCGGTGGCGACACGACTTCCGGGCCGCTGTGCGTGACGGTGCAGCTCTTGGGCCACGTGCCCCGAGCGGCAGCGCTGCTGCGATCCGGTGCACGGCCGGCAGACCTGGTGTTCGTCTCGGGAACGCCGGGGGATGCGGCGGGAGGCCTTGCGGTGGAGCAGGCGCGGCTCACCGCCCCGAGCGAGGTCGTCACCTATCTGCGCAAACGCTTTCTGTTCCCGGCGCCGCGCATCGCGCTCGGCGAGTCGCTGCGCAATTACGCGAGCGCCTGCATCGATGTCTCGGACGGGCTCCTCGGCGATGCCGGCAAGCTGGCGCACGCGAGCGGCTGCGGCGTGGAGCTCTCCTTTACGGACATCCCCGTGTCCGAGCTGCTGGTGCGCGCCGTGGGAGAGGAGCGCGCACGCGAGCTCGCTCTCACCGGCGGGGACGACTACGAGCTGTGCTTCACCGTGCGGCCCAGTGAGGTCGGGAGGCTGCGACAGGAGCTGCCGCCGGAGCGTTGGGGCTACACTCACATCGGCGTCATGCGGGAAGCCTCTGGCGCCATCGTGACACGCGGCGGGAATGTGATGGAGTTCTCGCATTCCGGCTTCGACCATTTCGGCTCCTGAGGGCGTGCGCCGAGCGCTCCGCAGAACTGACGCCGCGCCGGACCGGTGAGGCGTGCATCACAGTCGCGTGCCCGGCGCAGACCGTATCCTGTTACGCGTTTTTTGCTTGGCCGCAACTCATGTCAGCATCGGCTACACACTCCACGCCGGCTCATAGGCCGACCCCGCGCAAGATGCCCGAGAAGATCGGCAAGTACGTGGTCATCAAGGAGGTCGGCCGCGGCAGCACCGGTATCGTGTACCTGTCCCACGATGGCTACTATGGGCGCGACGTCGCGATCAAGGTCTACAACATGGACTCGGGCGGCGATGAGGAGCGCGCGCGCGTTGCCCGCAAGATGTTCCTCTCAGAGGCGCATCTCGTCGGGATGCTTCAGCACCCGCACATCCTTCCGATCTACGACGCCGGCGAGGAAGACGGGCATCGCTACATCGTGACCGAGCACGTCCATGGCGCACGCACCCTCGCGGCCTACTGCCGCGCAGACAACCTGCTGCGCATCGATGACACCGTGGAGATCGTCTTCAAGTGCGCGAAGGCGTTGCATTACGCGCATTCACGCGGGGTGATCCACCGCGACATCAAGCCCTCGAACATCATGCTCACGCAGGACAGCGACGTGCGCATCATCGACTTCGGCATCGCGCTGGTGTCGGATTCGGACATCTCGCGCATCGAGGGCATCGCCGGCAGTCCGTCCTACATGTCGCCCGAGCAGGTGCAGAGCGTCGAGCTCACCAATCGCTCGGACCTGTATTCGCTCGGCGCGGTGATGTATGAGCTGCTGACGGGCTCGCGCCCGTTCCGCGCGGGCAATCTCCAGAAGCTGCTGCATCAGATCGTCTACGCCACGCCGCCGCCGATTCACAGCCTGCGCAAGGACGTTCCGGAGGAGCTGGAGAACGTCGTCGCCATGGCGCTGCAGAAGGAACCCGCCAAGCGCTACAAGAGCGGCCTCGACTTCGCCGCCGAGCTCACCCGCGTGCACCAGCGGCTGCGCGAGGAGAACGCGCGCATCGATCGCCAGGAGCAGTTCGGGGTGCTGCGCCGGCTGAAGTTCTTTCACGAGTTCTCGCACGCGGAGATCTGGGAAGTGCTGCGCGCGAGCAGTTGGCAGGACTACGCGCCCGATGAGGAGATCGTCAAGGAAGGCGAAATGGACGATCGCTTCTACATCCTGGTGACCGGCAGCTGCGCGGTCGAGCGCCACAGTCAGCGCATCGGCGCGCTGGAGACCGGGGACTGCTTCGGCGAGGCGAGCTACGTGCCGGGCGCCAAGCGCACCGCCACGATCCGCTCGGCGAACGCCGTGACCGTGCTCAAGGTGAGCTCCACGCTGCTCGAGCAGGTGTCGGCCTCCTGCCAGCTGCGCTTCAATCGCGTCTTTTTGCGCACCCTCATCGCCCGCCTGCAGAGCGCCGAGCGCGCCACCGGCTCACGCAGCGCCTGACGAGCCTTTCGGGGTTAGTTGACCGGTGCGGTGCGCGCGCGCGCCCAGCGCTGGTGCTAGTCTTCCGCGCCGTGCACATCCTGCTCATCGAGGACGATACCGAGGCCGCGAAGTTCCTCGTCAAGGGCCTGCGGGAGAGCGGCTACGCCGTCGATCATGCCGCGGACGGGCGCGAAGGGTTGTTTCGCGCCACCGAGGGCCAGTTCGACCTCGTGGTCACCGATCGGATGCTGCCGCACATCGACGGGCTGGCCATCATCCAACTCATGCGCCAGAAGGGAATCACCACGCCGGTGCTGGTGCTGAGCGCGCTCGGCACCGTGGACGACCGGGTCCGCGGGCTGAAGGCGGGCGGCGACGACTACCTGACCAAGCCGTTTGCGTTCGCCGAGTTGCTCGCGCGCATCGAGGCTCTCTCGCGCCGGCGCTCCAGCGTGCCGGAGACCACCAAGCTGCGGGTGGCCGACCTCGAGCTCGACTTGCTCGCGCGCTCTGTCACCCGCGGCGGCCGCGACATCGACCTCACCGCGCGGGAGCTGAAGCTGCTCGAATTCCTCATGCGCCGCGCCGGGCAGGTCGTAACGCGCACCATGCTGCTCGAGGGCGTGTGGGACCTGCATTTCGACCCGCAGAGCAATCTCATCGACGTGCACATCAGCCGCTTGCGCCAGGCGATCGACCGCGGCTCGGACCGGCCGCTCATCCATACGGTGCGCGGCTCAGGCTATGTGCTGCGCAGTGAGGCGTGATGACCACCCACGAAAATGACCTTTACGCGATCAGCGAGCGCCGGCCAGTGATCAAAATGCTCATTTTCGTGGGGCCCGGTAGACCACCCACGAAATTGAGCTTTCCGCCGGCAGCGAGCGCCTGTCCGTGACCAAGATGCTCAATTTCGCGGGGCCCGGTAGGTGCGCCGCGGTGCACCGGCAGTCATGAGGCTGGACCTGTTCAACACGACAGCCTTCCGCATGTCGGTGGGCTACACGTTTCTGGTCACGCTCGCGGTGGGAGTGACGCTCGGCAGTGCGTACCTACGCACCCAGAGCGTGATCGCCGACGAAGTCGATCTGATCGTCGATACGGAGTTGCAAAGCCTGGAGGAGAAATACGCCCTCAGCGGCGTGCCCGGCACCACCGAGGAGATCAACCTGCGGATCGACAGTTGGGGGCGCATCGGCGCGGTCTACCTGCTGGTCGATTCCAACTTCGAGAGGATTGCGGGCAACGTCACCCGCTGGCCGTTCGACGGGATGCCGAGCGAGCGCTGGCCGGAATTCGAGATCGCGACGGTCGAGCCGGGGCGCCGCTCCGTGCACCCGGTGCGCGCGGCCGTGAGAATGCTGCCCGGCGGCGAGCGGCTGCTCGTCGGAACCGACATCTCCCAGGGCACGCGCTTCGCCGCGAAGTTCCAGGTCGCGACGCTGTGGGGAATCGGGCTGAGCACGCTCGCTGCGGCGCTCGCCGGCTTCTGGTTCAGCTACCGGCTGGCGCGGCGGGCCGCAGGCTGCCGGTCGTGGGCGCGAACGACGAGTTCGACGCGCTTGCCGTTTCCGTCAATCGCGTGCTCGACAAGCTGGAGGACCAGACGTGCACCTTGCGTGCGACTTTTGACAGCGTTGCGCACGATCTGCGCGCGCCGCTGCACCGTCTGCGCACGCGCATGGACGCGTTGCTGTTGCATTCGCCGGCGCTCGAGCCGGCCGTCCATGAGTCCATCGAGTCTGCGCTGCGCGAAGTGGATCACCTGCAACGCACGCTCGCCACGCTGCTGCAGATCGCGCTGGCGGAATCCGGCGCGCCGCTGGCATCGCCTGCGTCCGTCGACGTGAGCGAGCTCGCCTGTGAGCTGGTCGAGCTGTTCGAGCCTGTGGCGCGCGAAAGAGGTCTGACCCTGGTGAGCAAGCACGAGGGCGCGGCGGTCGTGCACGGCAATCGCCAACTGCTCGCCCAGTTGATCACGAACCTGATCGAGAACTGCCTGAAATACGTTCCGTCGGGCGGCGCGCTCGAGGTCGGCGTGCAGCGCTTCGCCGACTGCGTGCGTCTCACCGTGAGGGACAATGGTCCGGGCATGGTGGCCGACGACCGAGTGCGCGCGGTCCAGCCGTTCGTGCGCGTCGCTCAGAACGGTAAGCCGGACAGCAGCGGCCTCGGTTTGAGCCTCGTGGCGGCGATTGCGCGGCTACACCGCGCGCGCCTGGCGTTGGAGAGCAATGACCCTGGGCTGCGGGTCGTGATCGATCTGCCGCTCGAGACCTGAGGGGTCCAAGGAAACGCTCACGCCACGGATCGGCGGCGCGTGCCGGACGGTCCGTGGCGTGAGTCGTGTCTTCAGGTCTTGTGTTGCGGGACTTTAGCCAGCCGACTTGCCGGCGCGGCAGTCCTTCACGAACGCAGAACGCTCCTTGCCCGTCAGCTTCTTCTCTTCGGCCTGTTTGTTGCAGGCTTTGAGCGACATCTTCTTGACGGGCGTGGCGGACGGCGCGGCTGGCTGATCGGCGGCGTAAGCGGCGCCACAACCGAGAATCGCGACGGCTGCGAGAGCGGTGATGATCTTCATATCGGGTCTCCTGTTTCAACTGTGATCCGGCTGCGTTTCGCAGCGGTACACACGTTAGACGGGAGGCCCTCACGGGCCGATGAAGCCGACATTAAGAATTCTTAATGCGCCGTTCAGCTCCCGGTCACTTGTTGGACCCGAACTAACCGCCCTTGTCGCGCTCGATCAGCGCGTAGGCCGAGTGGTTGTGGATGGACTCGAAGTTCTCCGACTCCACGACGTAGGCGGCGATGCGTTCGTCGGCGTTCAGCCGCGCGGCGACGTCGCGCACCATGTCCTCGACGAACTTGGGGTTGTCGTAGGCGCGCTCGGTCACGTACTTCTCGTCCGGGCGCTTGAGAATCCCGTACAGCTCGCACGAGGCTTCACTCTCGGCGAGCTCGATGAGCTCCTCGATCCACATGTGCTTGCGCAGCTGCGCCGCGATGGTCACGTGCGAGCGCTGGTTGTGAGCCCCGTAATCGGCAATGCCCTTCGAGCACGGACACAGGCTCGTGACCGGCACGACCACGCGCACCCACAGCTCGGTGCGGCCGTTGCGGCGCTCGCCGATCAGGCTCGCGCGGTAATCCATCAGGCTCTCGACCCCCGAGATCGGCGCCTTCTTCATCACGAAGAACGGGAAGGTCATCTCGATGTGGCCGCTGTCGGCTTCCAGGCGTCCGGTCATCGACTCGAGCATCGCGCGAAACGACTCCACCGAGATCTCGCGCTCGCCGTGGAGGATTTCCACGAACCGCGACATGTGCGTGCCCTTGAAGTTGTGCGGCAGGCTGACGTACATGTTGAAGGTCGCGATCGTGTGCTGCTCGCCGGCGGAGCGATCCTTCACCCGCACGGGGTGGCTGATGTCCTTGATGCCGACGCGGTTGATCGGCAGCTGGCGGGTGTCGCGGCGCCCCTGCACGTCCTCGACTTCCGCGAGCGCGGGCACGGCGAGCTTGGCGGTGGCGGGCTTCGGGGTCATCTCGCAGCCAAGCCTACAGGAATGCGCCGCCAAGGGAATAATCCGATGGAGGCATATGGCAATACCCCGGCTATCACTCGCTGGGTTTCACCGGGGTCCCCGCGAAATTGTGCGTCTTGCTGAGCGGCTCAGGCTAATGAATCAGGTAGAGCACAATTTCCTGGGGCGGTCATGCGCCGCCTGCCGAGCGGATGCGTTCGTGGGGCTGCAGGGCCCACCAGCGTTCGATGCTGCCGCCGAGGCCCGCCGCATCGAGGCCGGCGGCCGCGAGGCCGCTGTCGCGCGAGCCGTGCTCGATGAACCGGTCGGGGATTCCCAGCTGCAGCAGCGGGATCTGCACACCCTCGGATGCCAGCAGCTCGCCCACGGCGGAGCCGGCACCGCCGCCCGTCGCATTCTCCTCGATGGTCACGATGGCACGGTGGCGCGCGGCGAGCTCGATGATCAGATCCTCGTCGAGGGGCTTGATGAAGCGCATGTTGACGAGCGTGGCATCGAGCCGCTCCGCGATCTTGTGCGCCGGCTCGACCATCGTGCCGAAGGCCAACAGCGCGAGTCCGCTGCGGCCCTCACGGCGCAGTTGGGCACGGCCAACAGGCAGGGTCGTCATCTCGGGGACTACGGGCACGCCCGGACCGGTGCCGCGCGGGTAGCGCACGACGCTCGGGCCCGCCAGCGTGCTCGCGGTGTACAGCATCTGCCGGCATTCGTTCTCGTCCGCCGGCGCCATGATCACCATGTTGGGAATGCAGCGCAGATACGACAGATCGTAACTGCCCTGGTGGGTCGCGCCGTCGCTGCCGACCAGGCCCGCGCGATCCACGGCGAACACCACCGGCAGGTTCTGCAGCGCCACGTCGTGGATGAGCTGATCGTAAGCGCGCTGCAGGAAAGTCGAGTAGATCGCGACCACGGGCTTGAGTCCCTCCACGGCAAGACCGGCCGCGAAGGTGACGGCATGTTGCTCGGCGATCGCCACATCGAAGTAGCGCTCGGGGAAGCGCTTGGAGAACTCGACGAGACCGGAGCCCTCGCGCATCGCCGGGGTGATGCCGATGATGCGCGGGTCGCGCTCGGCCATGTCGCACAGCCACTGGCCGAAGATCTGCGAGTAGGAAGGTCCGGCGCTCTTTTCCTTGAAAATGGTGCCGCTCGCCGGATCGAAGGGCCCCGGTCCGTGCCACTTGATCGGATCCGCCTCGGCCGGCGCGTAACCCTTGCCCTTGCGCGTGACGACGTGCAGCAGCTGCGGCCCGCGCAGCTCGCGCAGGTTTCTGAGCGTGCGCACCAGCGCCCTGACGTCGTGGCCGTCCATGGGGCCGATGTAGTTGAAGCCCATTTCCTCGAACAGCGTGCCGGGCAACACCATGCCTTTCAGATGCTCTTCCGAGCGGCGCGCCAGCTCCCACACCGTGGGCATCTGGCGCAGCACTTTCTTGCCGCCTTCGCGCAGATGCGCGTACACGCGGCCGGAGAGCGCGCGCGCGAAGTGGTTCGAGAGCGCCCCGACGTTCTCGGAGATCGACATGTCGTTGTCGTTCAGGATGACCAGCAGGTCCGCCGGCAGCGAGCCGGCGTGATTGAGCGCCTCGAAGGCCATGCCCGCCGTCATGGCGCCGTCGCCGATCACGGCCACGACGCGCCGGCTGTCACCGGCGCGTGCCGCTGCGACGGCCATTCCCAGGGCCGCACTGATCGAGGTGCTCGAATGTCCTACGCCGAAGGTGTCGTACTCGCTCTCGGAGCGAGTAGGGAAGGGAGCCAGGCCGCCTTCCTGCTTGACCGTGTGCAGGCGATCACGCCGGCCGGTCAGCACTTTGTGCGGATACGCCTGGTGTCCCACGTCCCAGACGAGCCGGTCACGGGGCGTATCGAAGACGTAATGCAGAGCGATCGTGAGCTCTACTGTTCCGAGACCCGCCGCGAAGTGGCCGCCGCGCGTGCTGACGCTCTGGATCAGGAACGCGCGCAATTCCTGCGCCAGCGCCGGCAGCTTCGTAACGGGCAGGCGGCGCAGGTCAGCCGGACTTTCGATGGTGCCTAGCAGCGGGTAGGTGGCGGACGGGTCGGTCATCGCGCGCAGTGTACTGGTGCGCGCCGGGCCTCGAAACCCCCTGTAGCGCAAGTGCAACGCACAAGCAGCGTCACGGTCCACGAGGCTGGATACGTAGGATCAGCTCGACTCGTCGTCGGGCGCGCTGAAGGGCTCGAGTTCGGTCTGGCCGCTGCGCTTCAACAGGATCTCGACCCGCTGTTGCGCCGCCTTCAGCGCCGTCTGGCACTGCCGGGTGAGCTCCACTCCGCGCTCGAAGGTCTTCAAGGCCTCATCGAGGGGCAGATCGCCGCGCTCGAGCCGCAGAGAGCGCTCCTCGAGCTGATGGGGGCACTTGAGGTAAGGGGGCGCAACGTTACACATCGCCGCCGCAGGGGGTCAACGCAAGTTGACGGAATACGGATCAGGGCATAGAGTCGCATCCCTATATTAGACACAGTCTAAGCAGGCCATCGTAAGCCCACCGTCTAACGAGGAGGAGACCGTTATGAATCTGAAGGGCAGCAAGACCGAGAAAAACCTGAAGGATGCGTTCGCCGGCGAGTCACAGGCAAATCGGCGCTACCTGTATTTCGCCGCCAAGGCGGATGTCGAAGGCTTCAACGACGTGTCCGCGGTGTTCCGCTCGACGGCGGAAGGCGAGACCGGCCACGCGCACGGTCACCTCGAGTACCTCGAGGCGGTCGGCGATCCGGCTACCGGGCTGCCCATCGGCGAGACGAAGCTGAATCTGAAGGCCGCGATCGCGGGCGAGACTCACGAGTACACCGACATGTACCCGGGCATGGCCAGGATGGCGCGCGATGAAGGCTTCGCCGAAATCGCGGATTGGTTCGAGACGCTGGCGAAGGCCGAGCGCTCGCACGCCAATCGCTTCCAGAAGGCGCTGGACGCCATTTAAAGCGTACCTGGGTGAGCAACACGCTCGATCCTTCCGGGGCCGGGTCGGCAGGGCCGGGCGCGCCCACCCGGCACCCGCTCGACTGGCGCAACCCCGAGTTCTACGACGAGGCCGCGTTGGCCAAGGAGCTCGAGCGCGTATTCGATGTGTGTCACGGCTGCCGGCGCTGTTTCAGCCTGTGCAACGCCTTTCCGACACTGTTCGACGCCGTCGATGCCTCCTCGACGGGCGAGGTGGACGGCGTCGACAAGCAGGTGTTCTGGCAGGTCGTCGAGCACTGCTACCTGTGCGACATGTGCTTCATGACGAAGTGTCCATACGTGCCGCCGCACCCGTGGAATATAGACTTCCCGCATCTGATGCTGCGCGCGAAGGCAACACGCGTGCGCCAGGAAGGCGTCAGTCTGCGCAACCGCACGCTGGCCGCGACCGATACGGTGGGAAGGATCGCCGGCATTCCGGTCGTCGCCGACGTCGTGAATGCTGTCAACCGCTCCGCGGCAGGCCGCGTGCTGCTCGAGAAGACTCTCGGCGTGGATCGCGACTCGCCTCTCCCGACATATCACTCGCGTACCGCGCGCAAGCGCCTGCGGCGGCTCGCGCGTGCCGTTCCGGGCGACGGCACGGCTGCGCCGGCGCTGCGGCCGACGGAGCACACCACCGGCAAGGTGGCGCTGTTCACCACCTGCTACGCGAACCGCAACGAGCCCGAGCTCGATGAGGACCTCGTCGCCGTATTCGAGCACAACGGCATCGTGGTGACGCTGATCGCGCGCGAGCGTTGCTGCGGCATGCCGCGGCTCGAGCTGGGCGATCTCGAGTCCGTCGCGCGCCTCAAGGAATACAACATTCCGCAGCTGCAGCGGGCGCTCGCGGCCGGTTGTGACATCGTGGCGCCGATTCCGTCGTGCGTGCTGATGTTCAAGCAGGAGCTGCCGCTCATGTTCCCGGACGATGCGCACGTGCGGCTGATCGCCGAGCGGATCTTCGATCCGTTCGAGTACCTGATGCTGCGCCATCGCGCCGGCTTGCTGCGCACCGACTTCAAGGTCTCACTCGGCAAGGTGAGCTACCACGTGCCGTGCCATCTGCGCGTGCAGAACATCGGCCTGAAGACGCGCGACGTGCTGAAGCTCGTGCCCGACACCAGCGTGGAGACGATCGAGCGCTGCTCGGGGCACGACGGCACGTACGCGGTGAAGAAGGAATTCCGCGCCGCCGCCGTGAAGATCGGCCGCCCGGTCATGCAGCGCGTCGCCAACGCGCACCCCGACCACTACTCGAGCGACTGCCCGATGGCCGGGCACCAGATCGAGAGCGGACTCGAGCGGGCGCAGCAGCCGGAGCATCCGCTCACGCTGCTGCGGATGGCTTACGGATTATGAACAAACTATCCGTCGGCGACCTGCTGCCCCTCGAGCGCTACGCGCGCGAGCGATCCGCGTTTCGGGCGAAAGTGCTCGAGCACAAGCGCGCGCGGCAGCTCGCGGTCGGCCCGCATGCCACCTGGTCCTTCGAGGACCGTCTCACCGTGCAGTACCAGATCCAGGAGATGCTGCGCACCGAGCGCATCTTCGAGCCGGGGGGCATTCAGGAGGAGCTGGGCGCCTACAACCCGCTCATTCCGGACGGCCACAACTGGAAGGTGACGCTGCTGCTGGAGTTTCCGGACGAGCAGCAGCGGCGCCGCGAGCTCGCCAGGCTCAAGGGCGTCGAGGATCGCTGCTGGGTGCAGGTGAGCGGCCGCGAGCGGGTTTTCGCGATCGCGGACGAGGATCTCGAGCGCGAGAACGACGAGAAGACTTCCTCCGTGCACTTTCTGCGTTTCGAGCTGACGCCGTCCATGATCGCGGGCCTGCGCGCCGGCGCGGGCCTCGCGCTCGGCATCGACCACGACCACTACCGCCACGCTGTGCCTGCCGTCCCCGACGCCGTGCGCAGCGCGCTGCTCGCCGACTTGTCTTGAGATGCAAGAGAGCGGCACGGCCGCGAGCAACGCGTGGGCGGTCCGGCGCCGCAAGTCTGCTAAGATCGCGCCGCCCGCGGCTTGGGTACTTGGCTAACGCAAACGGATGAGTCAGTCCTATACCGCTTCCGACATCGAGGTCCTGAGCGGACTCGAGCCCGTGCGGCGCCGCCCGGGGATGTACACCCACACCTCGCGCCCCAATCACCTTGCGCACGAGGTCATCGACAACAGTGTCGATGAGGCGATCGCCGGCTACTGCAAGCAGATCGACGTCACGCTCTTCAAGGACGGCTCGCTGCAGGTGGCCGATGACGGCCGCGGCATGCCGATCGACATCCACCCGAAGGAGAAGGTGAGCGGCGTCGAGCTGATCCTGACGCGGCTGCACGCGGGCGGCAAATTCTCGGACCAGACCTACACGTTCTCCGGCGGCCTGCACGGCGTCGGCGTGTCGGTCGTCAACGCGCTCAGCAAACACCTCGAGTGCTGGATCAAGCGCGGCGGCAAGGAATACAACATCAGCTTCAAGGACGGCAAGGTCCACTCGCGGCTCGAGGTGGTCGGCACGGTCGGGCAGCGCAACACCGGCACCAGCGTGCGCTTCTGGCCGGACCCGAAGTTCTTCGACTCGGACAAGTTCTCGGTCCCGCAGCTCAAGCACACGCTCAAGGCGAAGGCGGTGCTGTCGCCGGGCCTGCGCATCACCTTCAGCAACGAGGCGACGGGCGAGAAGGACGAGTGGTTCTACACCGGCGACCTCGGCGCCTACCTCATCGAGGAGCTGGGCAACACCGAGAAGATGCCCGCGGAACCGATCACCGGCGCGCGCGAGAGCGATAACGACGCCGTCAACTACGCGCTGCTGTGGGCGCCGAATGCGGAAGCGAGCATCGGCGAGAGTTACGTCAACCTGATTCCGACGATCGAAGGCGGCACGCACGTCAACGGCCTGCGCGCCGGCGTCGCGCAGGCGGTGCGCGAGTTCTGCGAGTTCCGCGCTCTCGTGCCGCGCGGCATCAAGCTCACGCCGGAGGACGTGTGGGACAAGGCGAACTACGTGCTGTCGGTGAAAATTCACGAGCCGCAGTTCGCCGGGCAGATGAAGGAGCGCTTGGGCAACCGCGATGCCGCCGCGCTGGTCGAGGGCTTCGTGCGCGATTCCCTGGCGCTGTGGCTCAACCGCCATCCGGATGCCGGCGAGCGCATCGCGCAGTTCGCGATCGCCAACGCTCAGGAGCGCGCCAAGGCCGCGCAGCGCGTGGTGCGCAAGCGCATGACGGGTGGACCCGCCTTGCCCGGCAAGCTCGCCGACTGCACCAGCCAGGAGCCGAAGCGCTCCGAGTTGTTTCTGGTGGAGGGCGATTCCGCGGGCGGCTCCGCCAAGCAGGCGCGCGACAAGGACTTCCAGGCGATCATGCCGCTGCGCGGCAAGATCCTCAACACCTGGGAGCTCGATGCGGGTGAGATCGCGGGCAGCCAGGAGGTGCACGACATCAGCGTGGCGCTTGGCATCGAGGCGGGCTCGAGCGACCTGAGTCAGCTGCGCTATCACAAGGTCTGCATCCTCGCGGATGCGGATTCCGACGGGCAGCACATCGCGACGCTGCTGTGCGCGCTGTTCCTGCGGCACTTCCGCCCGCTGGTGACGCAGGGGCACGTGTACGTGGCGATGCCGCCGCTGTACCGGATCGATGCCGGCAAGCAGGTGCTCTACGCGCTCGATGACGCCGAGCGCGACCAGTTGCTCAAGAAGCTCGAGAAGGACAGCGCGCGCACCAAAGCCACGGTCACGCGCTTCAAGGGCCTGGGCGAGATGAATCCGCCGCAGCTGCGCGAGACCACCATCGACCCGCGCACCCGGCGCCTGGTGCAGCTCACCATCGACGGCAAGGACAACACCGATCAGCTGATGGACATGCTGCTCGCCAAGAAGCGCGCCGCCGACCGCCGCGAGTGGCTGGAAGAGAAGGGCAACCTCGCGGAAGTGCAGGTGTAGGCATGCCGCCGGAGAACCAGGAACTGAACTTCGAAGGCATCGAGCGCCAACCGCTGCGCACCTTCACCGAGAAGGCGTACCTCGAGTACTCGATGTACGTCATTCTCGACCGCGCGCTGCCGGCGCTCGGCGACGGGCTGAAGCCGGTGCAGCGGCGCATCGTGTACGCCATGAGCGAGCTCGGGCTGTCGGCGGTCTCCAAGCACAAGAAGTCCGCGCGCACCGTCGGGGACGTCATCGGCAAGTTCCACCCGCACGGCGACAGCGCCTGTTACGAGGCCATGGTACTGATGGCCCAGCCCTTCGCCTATCGCTATCCGCTGGTCGACGGCCAGGGCAACTGGGGGTCGCAGGATGACCCCAAGTCCTTCGCCGCCATGCGCTACACGGAGGCGAAGCTCACCAGGTACGCCGACGTGCTGCTCGGGGAGGTCGCCGACGGCACGGTCGACTGGACGGCGAATTTCGACGGCACGCTGGAGGAGCCGGTGATCCTGCCGGCGCGCTTGCCGAACCTGCTGCTGAACGGCACCACCGGCATCGCGGTCGGCATGGCGACCGACATTCCACCGCACAATCTGCGCGAGGTGGCCGCAGCCGCCGTTCATCTTCTGGAGGACCCCGAGGCCACGACCGCGGCGCTCATGAAGCACGTGCGGGGCCCGGACCTGCCGACGGGAGCGGAGATCATCTCGCCACGCGCGGATCTGAAGGAGTTCTACGACAAGGGTGTCGGCACGTTCAGGGCGCGCGCTACCTGGGAGATCGAGGAGGGCAACGTGGTCATCACGGCCTTCCCCTACCAGGTCTCCCCGAGTCGCGTGTTACAGCAGATCGACGAGCAGTGGCGCGCGAAGAAGCTCCCGATGATCGAGAGCTACAACGACGAGTCCGACCACGAGAACCCGACGCGCCTCGTCATCGTGCCGCGCTCCAACCGCGTCGACCTGGCGGAGGTGATGAACCATCTGTTCGCGACCACCGACCTGGAGCGCAACTACCGCGTCAATCTCAACATCATCGCGCTCGACGGCCGCCCGCGGGTGATGGGTCTGAAGGAGATCCTCGGCGAGTGGCTCGAGTTCCGCACCGCGACCGTCACGCGCCGCCTGCAACACCGCCTGCAGAAGGTGGCGCAGCGGCTGCATGTGCTCGATGGCCTGCTCATCGCGTTCCTCAACCTCGACGAGGTGATCCGCATCATCCGCCGCGAGGACGAGCCGAAGCCGGTGCTCATGAAGCGCTTCAAGCTCTCGGACGAGCAGACCGAGGAGATCCTCAACACCCGCCTGCGCCACCTCGCGAAGCTCGAGGAGATGAAGATCCGCGCGGAGCAAAAGACGCTGTCAGCCGAGCGCGACGAGCTCGAGGCGCTGCTCAAGAGCAAAGCGAAGCTGAAGAAGCTCATCGCCGCCGAGATCCGCGCCGATGCCGACAAGTACGGCGACGAGCGGCGCACCAAGATCATCGAGCGCGAGGCCGCGCAGGCGATCGATGCGACGACCCTGATTCCCAACGAGCCGGTGACGGTGGTGCTGTCCACGGGCGGCTGGGTGCGCTCGGCGAAGGGGCACGAGTTCGATCCGCGCTCGCTGTCCTACAAGAGCGGCGATGCGTTCCAGGCCATGGCGCGCGGCCGCAGCCTGCAGCCGGCGGTATTCATCGACAGCACCGGGCGCACCTACACGCTGCCGGCGCATTCCTTGCCTTCCGCGCGCGGGCACGGCGAGCCGCTCTCGGGGCGCCTCGATCCCCCGGATGGAGCGAAGTTCGCCGGGGTGATGCTCGGGGAGCCGGAAGACCTGTGGCTGCTCGCGAGCGATGCCGGTTACGGCTTCATCGTGCGCTTGAAAGAGCTCATCACGGACCGGCGCGCGGGCAAGACGGTGCTCAACGTGCCCGAGAACTCGCACGTATTGCCGCCGGCCCTGGTGCCGTCGGCGGAGTCACTGGTCGCGGTGGTGAGCAGCGAAGGCAAGCTGCTGGCATTCCCGGTCAGCGAGGTGCCGGAGATGCCGCGCGGCAAGGGCAACAAGCTGTATGACATCCCCGCCAAGAAGGCCGCGGCCCGCGAGGAGTTGCTGACCGGCATCGCGGTCGTGGCGCCGAAGGGCAGTCTCGTCGTCTGGTCGGGCGAGCGGCAGAAGGTCCTCGAGTGGGGCGAGCTCAAGGACTACAAGGGCCAGCGCGCCCAGCGCGGCGCAGTGCTGCCGCGCGGCTGGCGCACGGTGGAGCGGCTCGAGGCTTTGGTCGCCGCCGCCGCAGGCTGACCGCAATCGGACTTACCGCGGTCCCCGGGAAATCGAGCATCTCAGTCGTCGGGCGTTGCTCACTCGCCGAGTCAAGCTCGATTTCCTGGGGTAGCTTAGCGCTCGGCGCGCAGCACGACCT
>VBNY01000130.1:0-2877 GCA_005877705.1 Gammaproteobacteria bacterium | reverse complement strand
GCCATCGTGTTGGCGTTCTCGACCCGCTCACCGATGGTCTGGATCAGCCGCTTGGTTGCGCGCTCGACGAGCGCGCGCACGCGCTGTTGGAGCTGCGGGTCGCCCGCCAAGCCCTGGATGAGCGCGCCGTCGATCTTCACGAAGTCGAGCTGCACCCCCTCCAGCAGTCCCTCGCTGTCGCGCCCCGATCCGAAGGCCTCGAGCGCGAAGCGAAAGCCCCGCTGGCGCAGCGCCCCGGCGAGGTGCTTCACCTGCGTGAGGTAGCTCGCCGCGATCTCCTCCGTGACCTGGAAGCACAGCCGCCGCGGCTCCGCGCGGGTCGAGCGGATGTGGTTGTCGAGCCAGTCGAGGAAGGTGGCGTCCTTGACAGTTTCCTTCGACAGGCGCACGAACAGGCACCCCGGCTTGCGCTGCGCCGCGAACGACAGCGAGGCGCCGACGACCCAGCGGTCGATGTTCTTCAACAGGTCGTTGCGCTCGGCGGCCGCCATGAACTCGGACGGCAGCACCTCCTTGCCCTGCGGGTCGAGCATGCGCACCAGCACGTCGAACATGTGCGGATCCTCGCCCTGCAGGCTGGCGACCGGCTGCTGCACCAGGCGGAAGCGGTTCTCCATCAACGCCGCCTTGATGTGCTTGACCCACACCTTGTCATAGGACTGCACCCGCGTGTCGGCGTCGGCGCGGTCGGCCCTGACCGTCTGATTGCCGCCACGTGCGCTGCCTTTGCGGCACGAGTCGAGGGCATCGGCGATGATCGGCTCGAGTGTGGCCTGTCCCGGCGGCACCACGGACAGCCCCACGGTGCAGGTGACTGTGACCGCCTTGTCCTTGACGCGCATGATCTGCTTGTGCACCCGCGCGGTGAGCTGCTGGCCCCAGGTCTCGACGTCGTGCTCGTTGCCGCGCTCGAGCAACACCAGGAAGCGGACTCCGCCGAAGCGACCCACGATCTCCTTCGGGTACAGCGTCGCTTTCACGAGCTTGGCGAATTCCGCGATCACTTCCTCGCTTGCAAGCAGCCCGACATCGCGCTCCACGCCGGCGAACTTGTCGAGCTTGACGACAGCGATGCAGCGCATGCCCCCGGCAGCCGGGCTCGCGAGCCGCGCGGTGAGCGCCTGGATCAGCTCACGGCGGTGCAGGAATCCCGTGGTCGCATCCGAGCCCACGACGTGGGCGAGCTCCTCGGCGAGCTTGCGCTCGTCGCGTTGCTTTGAGGGCACCACGAGCCGCACGCATGGCTCACCGTCGTGCTCGCCAAGGGCCAGCACGATCTCGACCGGAAGCGATGTGCCATCGGCGAGCAACGCGTTGGCTTTGAGCGTGTGATCGCTCCAGCGCCCTTGCAGGCATGCGGCCAGCGCGCCGCGCAGCGCCGCGTGCGTCGACTCCTCGAACAGGTCCATGACTGGCTGCCCGACCAGATCGCCTTCCAGTCCAAACAGCTCGAGCCACGCGGGGTTGGCGTCAACGACGATGCCTTCCTGGACCTGCACGATCGCGTCATTCGAGCGCCGCAGGACTGCTTCGAGCTGCCTGCGGGCCTCGTGCGCGGACTTCAGCGTCGAGTTGAACGCGCGCTCGAGGCGCACTGCCCGCAGCTCCCGCTGCATCACCGCCTGCAGGCGCTCCGAGTTTGCCAGCGAGACGACATCGCGGGCACCGAGTGCCAGCGCGGCACCGATGCGGGCTTCGTCCACAATGTGGGCCGCGAGCACGATCACCGGGACGGTGGGAGCGATCTGGTTCCGCAGCTGGATCGTGGTCTGCAGCTCGTCGTTGGAACCCGAGGCGCAGATGAGCAGCTCGGGGTTGATCTGCGTGAGCGCATCTGCCAGATCGCGCAACGCGGGAATCCAGGTGCAATGCGTCGGGTGCCCCGCCCTGCGCAGGATGCTGTTGATCGCCTCGACGGGATCGCGTGCCGGGCTCAGCACGATGAGCGGAACCGGGCTCTGCTCGCTCAAAGCGGTCTCCATGCTGCTGCGGGATGATGATGGCGCTGGCGGCCCGAGGGATTCTAGCACCCGGGCACAGTGCCGCACCGGGGACACGGCCGAGAGCGTGTCTGAAGCGTGGCGCTGGCGGGAGTTAGGCGATGCCGTTATCATACGCGGCCCTCTAGCGGGCAAAAGTCACGCCTCTTGGCCAGCTACACCACCAGCGAGATCCGCGCGGGCCTCAAAGTTCTGCTCGACGGCGACCCGTACACCGTGATCGAGAATGAGTTCGTCAAGCCCGGCAAGGGGCAGGCGTTCAATCGCATCAAGGTGCGCAATCTGAAGACCGGGCGCACGATCGAGCGCACCTTCAAGTCCGGCGAGTCGCTCGAGGCGGCGGATGTCGTCGACACCGAGATGCAGTACCTCTACCAGGACGGCGATTTCTGGCATTTCATGGTGCCCGAGAGCTTCGAGCAGTACACGGCGGGCAAGTCCGCCGTGGGCGACAGCGCGCAGTGGCTCAAGGACGGCGTCACCTGCATCGTGACCCTGTGGAACAACGTGCCGCTGCTCGTCACGCCTCCGCCGCACATCGAGCTCAAGGTCATCGAGACCGATCCCGGGCTGCGCGGCGACACCGCCACCGGCGGTCAGAAGCCGGCCAAGGTGGAGACGGGCGCGGTGGTGCGCGTGCCGTTGTTCATCAACGAGGGCGAAGTGATTCGCATTGACACGCGCACGGGTCAATACATCTCGCGCGCCAAGCAGTAGCGCTCGGCGCACAAGCGTGCGGACCCGAACGGCCGCGGCCCGTCTCAGGCGGATGAGAACCGCGCGCGCCACAAGCCGTCGCCGGCATAAATCAGCAGCGCCAACCACGTGAGCGCGAAGCCGACCGCGCGCAGCCGCTCGAACGGCTCGTGGTACAGGA
>VBNY01000129.1 GCA_005877705.1 Gammaproteobacteria bacterium | reverse complement strand
CTCGGCGAGCGCATCGATCGCTCGTTCGCTCACCCACCAGTCCGCATCGCGCGTGGCCTGGATCAGCGAGTCGACCGCGCGCTCGTCCTTCGTCTGGTTGAGGATCTCGATCGCCGCGCGGCGGATGTCCTCGTCCTTGTCGCGCACCAACTGCAGCACCGCCTCGATCACCTTCGGGCCGCCGATCTTGCCGAGCGCATCGGCCGCGCGGCTGCGCACCCACCAGTCGCTGTCCTTGAGCGCCTCGAGCAGATATTTGACCGACTTCGCGTTGCCGACCTCGTTCAACACCTCGACGGCGGCGCGGCGCGCGTTCTCGTTCTCGTCCTTCAATACCTCGATGAGGTAGCGGATGGTGTCGGGGTGGTTGGCCTTGATGACGACGTCGATCGCCTTGTTCTGCACGTCGATCTCGGGATCCTTCAGCAGCGCGCACACCCGCTCGATGTCGATGGGGCCGCTGGTGCGCTGCAGCGCCGAGAGCGTCGCCCCGCGGATCAGCTTGTTGGGATCCTTCAGCAGCCCCTGCAGCGCGGTCTGTACCTCCGGGGTGTTGAAGCGGGCGAGGATGTTGATGATGTGCACGCGCGCGATCGGGTCCTTGCCCTGCACGCGGCCGACGAGCTCGGCGACCGAGTGCGCGTCGGCAATCTCAGCGATCACGCGAAACAACGCCGCCTTCTCGTTGGGCTCCTGCGCGTAGGCGGCATTCAGCAGCTCGCGTACCCCGAAACGCGATTTCTGGGCCGCGATCACCTCGAGCACCGCAGGCTTGGAGACCCCGGGGGTCGCCAGGGCTTCGAGCAGCAGGTGCGGCGGGTAATTGCGGTTGCTGGTCAGCGCCCAGGAAATGCCGGAGATCACGCGCGGACTGCCTTCGATCAGGCCGCGGACGAATTGCGGGAAGGTCTTCTGGCTCACCAGCGCGCCGAGCACCTCGACGAACGCTACGGTCGCGTTCTTGTCGGCGTCGGGGAGCACGGCGAACACGGCCTCGATGGCGCCGGGTCCGAGCTCTTTCAGCCTTGCGACCGCCTTCTGCGTGGCCGGGCTCGCAGAGTCCGTCGAGGATCTGATCTCCGTGACCAGCCGGTCAGCTCGCAGATTTGTGAAAAAGCTCATTCAGCCTTTCCGTCGGGCCCAACTCCCGCACGCATCCATCGCGCCGCTTCGCTCCGCACAGGTGAGGTATCGGCGCCGCAAGGCAAGCGCGCGGGTCTGTCCGCCACCGGCGCTGGAATTCGGGGCGCTCGGCTTGGGGCGGGAGGATTATGCCATAGCCTTGCGCCCGCTCGAGACCGCCCCGCGCACGCTTCAGGCCATGCGCCCGGTGCGCCAACCCTCTACAATCCTCCCCCTTTGATTCTCCGGCTTTCAACATGGCTGACGATTCCACCCTGGACGCCTTGCGGGCCGCACTAGACCGTTACGTCGACCCCTACCTCGGCGAGACTCTCGGCAACGCGCATGCGGTGCGTGACGTGAGCGCGACGGCCACGGGCTATACGGCGCGCATCGCCCTCGGATTTCCCGTAGGCGGCTATCGGAGCGAGCTGACTGACGCCCTTGCCCGCCACCTCGCGGCAGCGGGAATCCCGGCGGCTCTCGCCGTCGAGCTCGAGTCCGATATCCGCTCCCATGCGGTGCAACGCAACCTCAAGCCGCTCGAGCAGATCAAGAACGTCGTCGCGGTCGCTTCCGGCAAGGGAGGCGTCGGCAAGTCCACGGTTGCGGTCAATCTCGCGCTCGCCTGGGCCGCGCAGGGGGCGCGGGTCGGGGTGCTCGATGCGGACATCTACGGCCCGAGCCAGCCGCTCATGCTCGGCCTCGAGGGACAGCGGCCTACGATGGCGGACGGCAAGCATCTGCTGCCGCTCGCCAGCCACGGCGTGACGGCGATGTCCATCGGCTTTCTGATCGATGCCGAGCAGCCGATGGTCTGGCGGGGCCCCATGGTGACGCAGGCGCTTACGCAGCTGCTGTCCGAGACGCAGTGGGGGGCTCTCGACTATCTCGTGGTCGACATGCCGCCCGGAACCGGCGACATCCAGCTGACGCTCGCGCAGCGCGTTCCCGTCGCGGGCGCGGTGATCGTGACGACGCCGCAGGACATCGCGCTGGCGGATGCGCGCAAGGGCCTCAAGATGTTTGAGAAGGTGGCGGTCCCGGTGCTGGGTGTCGTAGAGAACATGAGCATTTACGTGTGCTCGAACTGCGGGCACGCCGAGCACATTTTCGGTGCCGGCGGAGGAGCGCGGATGGCGCAGCAGTACGGGGTGAAGCTCCTCGGAGAGTTGCCCCTCGATGCGCGTATCCGAGAGGAAGCCGACGGCGGTCGGCCGACCGTGGCCGCCGCGCCTGACTCGGCGCGCGCGCGCGCGTACTTCGAGATGGCCCGGCGCACCGCCGGCGCCCTCGCCGCACGGGCGCGCGATCGCAGCGGCGTGTTTCCGAAGATCGTCGTCGAGGAAAGCTGAAGTGTTGGTGCCGGCGCTGACGATCACATACTTGGCGGCTCAGGGTAGCCGCAGCACCGCGCGGATGAACGGCACCGTCAGGCGTCGTTGCGCGACCAGGGCGGCCTCATCCAACGTGTCGAGTAACTCATACAGCTTGCGCATGTCGCGCGGGAAGCGCCGTTGCAGCCAGCGCGAGGTCTCCTCCGGCAGATCGAAGCCGCGCAGCCGGGCGCGCAGCTGCAGAGCCGCCTGCTGCTCGGCCTCGTCCAGCGCCCGCAGCTGAAAAACGGCGCTCGCCGCACAACGCGAACCCAGGTCGGGCAGCGCCCACGGCAGCAGCGCGGGAGGCGCCTCGGCGCCGGCCACGAGCCGGCCGCCGTTCTCCTCCATCTCGCGCAGCAGCCTGAAAATGGCCCGCTCCCATCCGAGCTGCCCCGCCACCTTGTCCACATCGTCGAGACACAGACACTGCAGTTGCGGCAGTCCGTCGAGCACCCCGACACCGAGCCGCGCAAGCTCCGCGAGCGGCACATATCCGGCGCGCATCGTGTCGCTCGCCTCGGCGCAAATGGCTTGCAGGAGGTGCGTCTTGCCCGCGCCGTCCGGGCCGCACAGCCACACCACGCCCGCGGCTTGCCCGTTCGCGATCCGCCGCGCGTGCGCGACTGCCTCGCCGTTACGCGCCGGCAGGAAGCTCGCAAACACCGCCCGATCGGGAAGGCGCACACCGAGAGGAAGCTGGCGCATGAGCTGAGCTTGTCAGGAGAACTGCGCGGGCTGCGTCCACGCGCGGCGGGTGAAGGTGACAACGTAGTGCAGGCCGGAGAGCACGGTCGTCACCAACGTTAGTATCGCCAGGGCGTCGACGAGCTCCTGCGGCGGCAGATTCACGGCGGCGTTGACCATCACGATCGTCAGGTACAGCAGCTGCGCGGCCGTGTTGATCTTGCTGATCTTCGTCGGCCGACCACGCAACGGGCCGAACCACAGCCGGAACACGAGCGCGCCGAGGCCGATCATGACATCCCGCGCCACCACGGCGGCCGTCAGCCACCACGGGACGAGCTCGAGCCAGGCGGCCTCCACGAAAATCGTGACCAGCAGCGCCTTGTCCGCCAGCGGATCGAGGAACTTGCCGAGCTCGGAGATCCAATTGAAGCGCTTCGCCAGATAGCCGTCGAGCCCGTCCGAGACTGCCGCGGCCATGAACATGACCAGCGCCGGAACGTGCTCGCCCGCCTGCAGCGCCTCGGCAATGGGCCAGACCAGCGCCAGGCGGATCAGGCAGATCAAGTTCGGCAGGTGGCGCACGGCGGTGCGGGCTGGGAGCCTGTCAGACAGGCTAGGGCCGATATTGGTAGACGAGGCGCGCATTGCCCGCGCCGCTGCGCGCGAGCCGGCCCGAGCCTGCGAGCGCCCGGTCGAGTGCTTCCGCGCCGCCGCGCACTGTCACATCGAAGGTGACCGTGGCGGCGTTCGCCTCGGTGATGTTGGCGCGGCGCACGCCAGGCACACTGTCGAGCAGGCGCTCGACGATCGCGTACTCGGTCAGCCCCGCCACGCCGTGGACTTCGATGAGAGCCTCCGCCTCGGTCTGCGCAAGAGAGGCACCCTGCGCCGGGGCGAGCAGATCGACGGTGCTGTCGATCCCCGCTGTCAAGGGGCCGCTCCAGGTTTCGCTGGAGAAATTCGTGTACAGAGTCCACTGCCATTGGCCGTTGGACGCCCCTGTATCGGTGCGACCCACGAGGACCTCGTCGCCACCGTAACGCTGTGCCGTCTGCAGCAACGCCTCGCGCCCGAGCTCGTTGCCGTTCGCGTCGACAATAGTGAGGGGCACGACGCTGATCAGCAGGCCGCGCGCGGCGGCCTCCTGTTCAAGCTCGCTGCGTGCCGCGTCCTCAGCGCTGCGACTGAGAGGTGGATAAAGCACAACCAGGGTGAATGGGCGCTCGCGATCCCAGACGCTGCGGCCCGCGGCGGTGATAGCGCGTTCGACCGCTGCACTGTCAAATACTACTTGCGTCTCGCCCCGCGCTCCGTGCGCGTAGCTCTTTACATACTGCGCGGCGTCGGCAATGAGACTCGCCAGCGCCGGATCATTTGCCGACTCACGCCGACCCGTCGCACGCACGAGCGCCTGCCGCATGGCATCCTGCAGAGCCGGGGCGGATGGCCCGCTCACGTCAACCTCATAGACCCTTACGGGCCGTCCCGCCAAGGCTGCAATCGGAAGGCCGCAGCACGCGAGCCAGGTGAGGCTCGTCAGGAGACCGCGCACGCGTCGGTTCGCGGCGGTTGATTTGCAAGCGCTCCAAGGCATTGTTTGCGCACGCGCCACGGCGCTGAGCGGTATGTACAATACCACACGCGCAACTGCCGCACGGCGGCCGATCCAGCACCCCTCATGTCATGAAAGAAGGCTCGCGTCTGACCTATCGCGACGGTGGCGTCGACATCGACGCCGGCGACGAGCTCGTCGAGCGAATCAAGCCCCTCGTGCGCAGGGCGCAGCGCCCGGAGGTGCTGGCGGGCATCGGGGGCTTCGGCGCGCTGGTGGAGCTGCCGCAGGGCTACAGGCCGCCTCGCCATCGATTCCGGCCGTCATGACACGATCGGGATCGATCTGGTCGCAATGTGCGCCAACGACGTCGTCGTGCAGGGCGCGGAACCACTGTTTTTTCTGGACTACTACGCGACCGGCAAGCTGCGTGTCGAGGTGGCCGAGGCCGTCATCCGCGGAATCGTCGAGGGTTGTGCCCTGGCCGGCGCCGCACTGGTGGGCGGCGAGACTGCGGAAATGCCGGGCATCTATCACGGCGACGACTACGACCTCGCCGGCTTCTGCGTCGGGGTCGTCGAGAAGGACGCCATAATCGATGGCGCGCGCACCGAGGCGGGCGATGCAGTCATCGGGCTCGCTTCCTCCGGACCACACTCGAACGGCTATTCACTCATTCGCAAGCTTGTTGCCCTGGCCGGAGCGAATGCGCAGACCGCGCTCGATGGCCGCTCGCTCTTCGACCGGTTGCTCGCTCCGACGCGCATCTACGTCAAGCCGCTTCTGGAGCTGATTCGCGCGCTTCCGGTGCACGGCCTCGCGCACATCACCGGTGGCGGCCTCACCGACAACATCCCCCGCGTCCTGCCCTGCGCACCTTCAACTGCGGCATCGGCATGATCGCGATCGTGAAACCGGACGCGATCGACGCGGTTACCGAGATTTTCACCGCGGGCGGCGAGGCTGTTGCATTGCTCTGCGAGGTGATCGCAGCTGAGGGCGAGCATCGCGTGGTCTATAACGGCCATCTGGACCTTTCGCGGTGACGCCATGAAACGCCGCGTCGCCATCCTGATCTCCGGGCGCGGCTCCAACATGGCCGCGATCGCGCGCGCCTGCCTTGACGGCAGTATCAACGCCGGTGTGAACGTTGTGATCTCGGACCGCCCCGGCGTGCCCGGCCTCACCACGGCTCGCGACCTAGGGATCGAGACGCGCATCGTGCCGTGGCAGAGCGCGCGCGGCAGGCAGGCATTTGAGCGTGCACTGGGCGAAGCGCTCGAGGCGCTCCGGCCCGACGTCATCGCGCTCGCCGGTTTCATGCGAATTCTGTCGGCGCCATTCGTGGAACGCTATGCCGGGCGGATGCTCAACATTCATCCCTCGCTGTTGCCGAAATATCGGGGCTTGCACACGCACCGCTGCGCGCTCGCGGCCGCGGATCTCGAGCACGGCGCGAGCGTGCACTTCGTGACGGCGGAGCTCGACGCGGGACCGGTCGTTCTCCAATCGAGAGTGGCCGTGCTGCCGCAAGACACGGAAGCCGACCTGTCAGCCCGCGTTCAGGCGACCGAGCACATCATCTATCCAAAGGTGATCGGCTGGCTTGCGAGTGGGCGCCTCGGCTGGCGTGAGGGCGGGGTGTGGCTCGACGGCAGGCCGCTCGAGACGCCGATGCGGGAGGATTTTCGTGCGAATGTTGCGACCTGAGCGCGCCGCTCTCGCGGCCCTGATGCTGACGGCGGCCATGGCCGGTCACGCCCAGCCCGATGCGGTCGCGCTGCTTCCGCGGCCCTTCAGCGCAACCTACACGATCGAGTGGCGCGGGTTCACGGCGGGGTATTCGACGCTGGAGCTCAAGCAGACCAGCTCGAAGGACTTCGTGTACAGCTCCCGCAATAACGCGCGCGGAATCTTCAAGCTCGTGTTCCCCAACCCGATCACGCAGGAGAGCCGCTTCACGATCGAGAACGGTCAGGTCGTGCCGTCCCGCTACCAGGCGAACGATGGCTCATCGGATCCGAGCAAGGATGTGTCGTTGCGGTTCGACTGGGATGCCCGGCGTGTCAGGGGCGCCGCGGAAGCGAAGCCGGTGGATCTGGCGCTCGAGCCGGGGACGCAGGATGACCTGTCCGTGCAGATCGCGCTGATGCTCGACCTGAAGTCCGGCCACGTGCCGGCGAGGAGACGGTCGACACACCGTTCGGCAAGCTGCAGGCGGTGATCTACCGCAGCCACCATCAAGGCTCGAGCCGCACCACGCGGCTGTGGCTGGCTCCGAGCCTCGACTACATGCCGCTGCGCGCCGAGCAGACTCGCCACGACAAGATCGAGTTTGCCATGAGCATCCGCTCGTTCAAGAAGAGTTGAGTCCCGCCCGCACGTTCGCACTGAGCAGCACGGCGAGCGCCGCGACTCTGCGTCCCAACGCCCGCGCAAGCGTTTTCTCGTGCTCGGTGAGGGACGGTTCGTCGAGCGCGCCGGCGACGTGCGAGGCGCCGTACGGCGTGCCACCGGCGCGAGTCTCGTTGAGGGAGCGCTCGATGTAGGGAAGGCCTACCAGATACATGCCGTGGTGCAGAAGCGGCAGCATCATCGAGAGCAGCGTCGTCTCCTGGCCGCCGTGCATCGTCTGGGTGGACGTGAAGACACCGGCGGGCTTGCCGGCCAGCGCGCCCGAGACCCACAGGCTCGACGTGCAGTCGAGGAAATATTTCAGCGGCGCGGCCATGTTGCCGAAGCGCGTAGGGCTGCCGAGCACGAGCCCGTCGGCGTGGCGCAGGTCATCCAGGCTCGCGTAGGGCGCGCCGCTCGGCGGCACGGGTTCTCCCGAGGGTTCGCTGTCCGCCGTGACCGGAGGCACGCTACGCAGCTTTGCGGCCGCGCCCGGGACGGCCTCGATGCCGCGACAGACCTGCCGTGCCAGCTCGGCCGTCGAGCCTTTGCGCGAGTAGTAGAGCACCAGTATCTCTGTCATGAAATCCGTCCCCCCGAGGCGCGTGCGCGGGCTTGCGCCGCCCGTCTCGGCAGGGTAGCTGTTGCACGCCCTGACAGCGATAGCCCATGATCGAGCCGCTCGATTTGCTTAGAATTTGAGCTCTCCCAGTCAGCGATGCCGGAGCAGGCATGGTGTGTAAGAAGTGTCTGGTGGGCGGCCGGGTGCAGGGTGTGTTCTATCGCGCCACGACGGCGCAGTGGGCCGCGGAGCTGGCGATCAGGGGCTATGCCCGAAACCTGCCCGACGGACGCGTGGAAGTGCTCGCGTGTGGGGAGGATGCGGCGGTGGAGGCGTTCGTGAGCTGGCTTTGGATCGGCTCGTCTGCATCGAAGGTGAGGTCGGTCGAAGTGCTCGATGCGCCGCTCGATCCTGCTCGCGTGCCCACGGGCTTCCACACGGCCTGAAGACCGGCCTCGATCACGGTAGAGAGCTGCGCCAGTGATTCCTTCGCCCTATCTGTTGTATCTCGGCGCCGCGACGGATCCGCTGTCGGTGAAGACCTCGCGCGGGGTTGCCGACTGGCGCCGCGAATTGTGCGTCGGCGAGCGCCGGCTGCCCGGCTGCGCAGTGACCACCGGGCTCGAGAACCTGACTTACGCGGCCGCTGTCGAGCGGGGCGCGCAGACGCTGATCCTGGGCGAAGCGAATGCCGGAGGCGTGTTGAGTGACACGTCCGCGCGTGAAGCGATTGCCGCGCTCACGGCGGGCCTCCATGTCGCCTCCGGGCTGCACGATCGGCTCGCCTCGCACCCGCAGATCCGGCAATCGGCAGAGCGCGTTGGACGGTCCCTGTTTGATGTGCGCGAGCCGCCTGCGGGGCTGCCGATCGGCACCGGCCTGCCCAGGGCCGGGAGGCGGTTGCTGACAGTGGGTACCGACTGCTCGGTCGGCAAGATGTACACAAGCCTCGCTCTGGAGCGCGAGATGCGCCGCCGGGGAATGCGCGCGGACTTCCGTGCCACCGGGCAGACGGGCATTCTGATCGCCGGCTCAGGCGTGCCCATCGATGCCGTGGTCGCCGACTTCGTCGCCGGCGCGGCCGAATGGATCTCGCCCGCGCGCCACGATGGCGGCTGGGACATCATCGAGGGTCAGGGTTCGCTGTTTCATCCGTCGTTTGCGGGAGTGTCTCTCGGCTTGCTGCACGGATCGCAGCCTGATGCCCTGGTCCTGTGCCACGAGCCGGGCCGCGCGCACCTGCGCGGCTTGCCCGGCCGGGCGCTGCCGGGGCTGCAGGAATGCCTGGCTGCCAACCTCGAGGCTGCACGCCTCACGAACCCCAACGTCGTGGCCGTCGGAGTGGCACTGAACACCGCGCGACTCGAACGCTCGGCTGGCATGCGGGTCTGCAAGGAAACCTCCGCCGCCATCGGCCTGCCCTGCGAGGACCCGATGGCGATCGGCGTCGCTTCATTGATCGACAGACTTCTCGAATGCTTCCCCGAGTCTCGGCGCACGTCGAACACTGGCCGCTAGCCGCGCCGTTTCGCATCTCACGCGGCGTGAAGTCGGAGGCGGTCGTTGTCGTGGCCGAAGTGCACGGCGACGGCGGGGTCGGGCGCGGCGAATCGGTGCCCTACGCGCGTAACGGAGAGACGCCCGCGGGAGTCATCACTCAAATTGAGACCCTCAGCGCCCGGCTCTCCGGCGAGCTCACTCGCGCGCAGCTCTCGAGCCTGCTGCCCGCAGGCGCTGCGCGCAATGCCGTCGATTGCGCGTTGTGGGATCTCGAGGCGCGGCGGGCCCGGCGCTCCGTGGCGGAAATGCTCGATCAACAGGAGCCGGGGGTACTCACCACGGCGGTGACCGTGGTTCTCGATCGTCCCGCGGCCATGGCGGAAGCGGCACGCCGGATTGCGGAGGCGCCCCTCATCAAGGTCAAGGTGGATGCAACCGAGCCGCGTGCCGCCATCGAAGCGGTGGCGTCCGCGGCGCCCGGGGCGCGGCTCATCGTGGACCCCAACGAGAGCTGGTCCTTCGAGCTGCTCGAGCGACTGCAGCCATTCCTGCGCGATGCCCGCGTCGTGCTGCTCGAGCAGCCGCTACCGGCCTCGGCCGACGAGCGGCTCGAGGGCCTCACGCCGCTGGTACCGGTTTGTGCCGACGAGTCGGTGCATACTCTCGCGGACCTGGAGCGGGTGCGCTCGCGGTACCAGGTGGTCAACATAAAGCTCGACAAGGCTGGAGGACTTACGGAGGCGCTACGCGTGCGCAGCGCTGCGCGCGAGCGCGGACTGGGGATTATGGTCGGGTGCATGGTTTGCACCTCGCTGGGCATTGCCCCTGCGCTGCATCTGGCCGCAGGGGCGGACTTCGTCGATCTCGACGGTCCGTGGTGGTTGACGCGCGACCGCGAAGGCGGCGCGCGCATCACGTGCGGCACGCTCCAGCCTCCCGCCCGCAATCTCTGGGGCGGCGGCGTCGGTTAGACTCGTCCGATGCTCAACATCCAGCTTCGACTTCTGGTCGCGTGCGCGTTGCTCGCGAGTTGCGGGCCGCGGGCGGATGCGCGGCTACCGGCGTTTCCCGGGTTCCACCGCCACGCCAAAGCCGATTTGCACCACGGACTGGCGCTGGTCGCGGCGGCCAATCCGATGGCCGTCGACGCCGGGCTGGAGATTCTCAAGAAGGGCGGCAAGGCGGTCGATGCCGCGGTCGCCGTGCAGGCAATGCTCGGTCTCGTCGAGCCGCAGAGCTCGGGTGTCGGGGGCGGCGCGTTCCTGATGTATTACGAGGCGAGCACGGGGGTCGTCAGTGCGATCGACGGTCGCGAGAAAGCGCCGGCCGGCGCGACCCCCGACATGTTTCTGGATGAGCACGGCAAGCCGCTGCCGTTCGTTCAGGCAGTGCGCAGCGGGCGCTCCACCGGCGTGCCGGGCGCAATCGCCATGCTGTCGGCGGCGCATGCCCGGCTGGGCGCGCGTCCGTGGCGGGAACTGTTCCAGCCGGCGATCCGCGCGGCGACCCAGGGCTTCAGGGTCACGCCGCGCCTGGCGTCGTTTCTGGGTGAAGGATCCCCGTTCCCGCCCACTAACGAGATCCGCACGATGTTCTCGCGACCCGACGGAGCGACGCTCCACGTGGGCGATCTGTTTCGCAATCCAGAGTACGCCCGAACGCTCGAGCGGATTGCGAAGGAGGGTCCACGCGCGCTCTACGAGGGGCCTATTGCAGAGCAGATCGTGGAG
>VBNY01000128.1 GCA_005877705.1 Gammaproteobacteria bacterium | reverse complement strand
CGGCGCGGCGCACGCTCGCAAACGCGCAGGAGGTGTTGTCGGAGATCAACCTGATGGGCGTGGTCCTCAATCGCTCCACTGAGCGCGCCGACAGTCCGTACTATTGAACATGACACCCGAGCTTTCGGTCGTCGTGCCGCTTTTCAACGAGGAGGACAGCGTGCGTCCGCTGTATGCGGCGCTCATCGGCGCGCTCGAGCCGTTGACGGTCCCCTTCGAGATCGTCTTCGTCGACGACGGCAGCGCCGACGGGACGGTGCCGCTGGCGGATAGCATCGCGCGCGCGGACCCACGCGTGTGCCTGGTGAAGTTTCGCCGCAACTACGGCCAGACGCCCGCGATGGCGGCCGGCATTGCGCAGGCGCGCGGGGCGGTGATCGTCACCATGGACGGCGACCTGCAGAACGACCCGGCGGACATCGCCGGCTTGCTGCAGAAAATCACCGAGGGCTACGACATCGTGGTCGGCTGGCGCCACCAGCGCCAGGACAAGCTCGTGTCGCGCAAGATCCCCTCGCGCATCGCCAATGCGCTGATCGCCCGGGTGACGGGAGTACCGATCAGGGATAACGGCTGCTCCCTGAAAGCCTACCGCGCGTGCCTCATCAAGAAGATTCCGCTGTACTCGGAAATGCACCGCTTCATTCCGGCGATGGCCGCCATCGCCGGCCCCAGGATCGCGCAGTTGAAGGTCCGGCACCACCCGCGCCGCTATGGAAAGTCGAAGTACGGCCTGTCGCGGATCTACAAGGTGTTGCTCGATCTCATGGTGATCAAGACCGTGGCATCGTTCGCGGCGCGCCCGATGTTGTGGTTCGGCCTGCTGGCGCTGCCCATGGTCGCGATCGCCGCGGCCGCCTTCGGCTGGACACTGGCCAGTCTCGCAGCGCGCGGCACGCTATCGTTGCCGATCGCCGGGTGCGGGGTGATCTTCTCGAGCTCCGCGATCATCCTGATCGCGAGCGGCGCGCTCGGCGAGCTCGCCTACAAGCTGGGCGACCTGCGCGAGCACGAGTTCGCCGCGCTCACCGAGCGGGTCCTGGGCGCGCTCCCTCATCAGCCAGCGGGCGCACGGCCATGAGCGGCGCCGCTGGCCGAGCGGCCAACGAGTCGAATGTCGAACTGTCGGTGATCATGCCGGTCGGCCGGCGTCACGCGCCCGACATCGGCGCCTTGTACGCGCAGTACCGGGCCGGACTCGAGGCGCTCGGCGCGCCGTACGAATTCATCATCGTCCTCGACGGACCGAGGCCGGACATCGCTGCCGGCCTGCAGCGCCTGCTCGCCGCAGGCGAGCACGTGAGTGTCATCACCCTGACCAGAGGCTTCGGCGAGGCGACCGCGCTGATGGCGGGCTTCGAGCGAGCCTGCGGCCGTACGATCGTTACGCTGCCCGCCTACCACCAGATCGAGGGGGCCGAGACCGTGAAGCTGGTGCGCGCGCTGGGAAGTGCGGATCTGGCGATCGGCCGCCGTTGGCCCCGGGCCGGAAGCCGCTTTGAAGGCGCGCGCCGCAAGCTGTTCCACTGGCTCATCGCCTCGGTGACCGGGCAGCGGTGCAACGATCTCGGTTGCGGCGCCCGCGCCATGCAGCGCCGCGTGCTCGAGGAGATCGCCCTGTACGGCGATCAACACCGCTTCCTGCCCGTGCTCGCGAGCCGGCACGGGTTTCGGGTGGTCGAGGTCGACGTTCGCCAGTCGCCGCGCGACCGTTATCAGGGGGGCTACCCCCCCCGCGAGTACGCGCATCGCGTGCTGGATATCTTTACGGTGTTTTTCCTGGTGCGCTTCACCAAGAAGCCGCTGCGCTTCTTCGGCATGTTGGGCGCCTCGACCTTCGCGGTCGGCGCAGCACTCGTAGCCTGGCTGGCGATCGATCGTCTGCTGTTCCTGCGGCCGCTCGCCGATCGCCCGGCGCTGCTGCTGTCGTCGCTGCTGGTGGTGTTGGGGATGCAGCTGTTCGCCCTGGGGCTGCTGGGCGAGCTCATCATCTTCACTCACGCGCGCGCGCTCAATGACTATCAGGTCGCGGAGGTGGTGCGCTACGGCGGGACCACCACGGCCAACACCAACAGCGCCGTGCTTTAGCGCTCTGCCCAGGTGGCTCTGGAAGTGCCGATATGCGGATACTGCTCGTCGCCCCTCAGCCCTTCTATCAGGAGCGCGGTACGCCTATCGCGATCCGGTTGCTCGCCGAGACGCTGTGCTCTCAAGGGCACGCCGTCGATGTGCTGACCTATCATGAGGGAGTCGATCTCGAGATTGCGGGGCTGAGGATTCTGCGCACGCCCGCGCTGCCGGGGGTGCGCAATATTCCCATCGGCATTTCCTGGAAGAAGTTGCTCTGTGACGTGCTGCTGTGCGCGCGGCTCTTGGGGTTGGCGCTGACACGCAGCTACGACGTGATCCACGCCGTGGAGGAGGCTGTGTTCCCCGCGATTCTGCTGCGCTCAGCGGCGCGCGCCCGGGTCGTGTATGACATGGACTCCATGTTGGGAGAGCAGCTGCTCGCGAAGTGGCGCTTCCTGCGCCCCGTGGCGCGCGCGCTGCGCGCGCTGGAGCGCGCCGCCATCAGGCGCGCGGACGCCGTATTCGCGGTCTGCGAAGATCTCGCATCGCACGTGGCGGCCGATGCCCCCGGCGTACCCGTGTTCCTGATCGAAGACGTCGCACTGCCCGCGGAGCCGCTCGCCGCTCCTGCGGAGCGCCTGCGCGAGTCGCTCGGCATCCGCGCAACGCTGGCGTTGTACGTCGGTAATCTGCAGCGTTACCAGGGAGTCGAACCGTTAGTTCACGCAATGGCGCTGCTGCCCGCTGACCGGGACGTCACGCTCGTGCTGATCGGGGGCTCGCAGCGTGAGGTCGCGCGCATGCGCGCATTGGTCGACGGGCTGGAGCTGCAGAGGCGCGTCATTCTCATGGGGCCGCGGCCGGTTGCCCACCTGGCGAGCTATCTGACTCAGGCGGACGTGCTGGTGTCGCCGCGTCTGCACGGAAACAACACGCCGATGAAGGTGTACTCGTACATGCGCTCCGGGACGGCCATACTCGCGACGCGCATCCGCTCACACACGCAGGTGCTGGATGAGGAATGCGCCTATCTCGTCGCTCCCGACGCACAGGCGCTGGCGCAAGGATTGGCCCGGATGGCGGACGATTGCGAGCTGCGCGCGCGCCTCGGAGCGGCGGCGCGCCTGCGGGCGCTGCAACACCACTCCCTCGATGCGTTTCGGGAGAAGGTGCGCTTTGCGTATCGGAGCCTGCAGCCCACGCCGGCGAGCCAATGACCTGCTCAAGCCATGTGAGGCTCGCGCTTGAGATAACCCGCGGCGCGATACCACGCCGCGGTTCGCGCGATGCCGGCCGCGGCGCGGATCACCGGACGGTAGCCCAGAAGCCGCGCCGCCTTCGAACAATCGAACTCGCGATGGTGGGTAAAAAATGCGACGCGCCGCGGATGCAGGGGCGGATCGATGCGCAGCGGCACGCAGACCTTCTCGCACAGCCAGCCTGCGGCATACACGGGCCACACTGGCAGCCGGAGGCGCGGTGCCGGCGTGTCAAGCACCGCAGCGATGCACCGCGCGAGCTCGTTGAGCGTCGGAGCCTCAGGACCTGCGAGCAGGAACACCTCGCCGAGCGCCTCGGCGCGCGCGCCGCACAGCAAGACGCCATCGATGAGATCGTCGACATGGACCAGGTGCAGACGCGGCTCGCCGCTGCCCAGCATGACGAACGTCCCAGTCTCGATGGCGCGGAACAGCTTCAGGAACCGCAGGTCGCCTTCTCCGTAGATCGGGGCCGGGCGAAAGATCGTCAGCGGTTGGCCGCGCCGTGCGGCGGCGAGCGCAGCGCGCTCGGCCTCGAGCTTGGTGCGTTGATAGATGTCCCCGGGACCGAACGGGTAGCGCTCATCCGCGGGCGGACGCGCTATGTGGCCATGTACACCGCCAGTCGAGCAGTGAACGACACGCTCGCATCCGAGCTCGCGCGCCGCCTGCAGCACGTTGAGCGTTCCGCCGACGTTCACCTCACGGTAGTAGTCATGCGGATGGCCGGCAGTGCGGAACACGGCGGCGATGTGATAAATCTGAGCGCAACCGCGCGCGGCGTTGCGCACATCGTCGCAGCGAGTCAGCTCACCGACGCGCGCGTCGATGCCGATGCCCGCGAGCTGTTCGGCCTGCGTAGCCGATCGCACCAGCGCACGGACGCGGTGCCCCTCAGACAACAGGCGGCGGGCAAGATGGCCGCCCGTGAAGCCGGTCGCGCCGGTAACGAGGATCTCCATGGGCGCATCTTGCCTTGCCCGCAGCGCCGATCCAAGCGGCGCCACGAGCCGAACCAAGTGCGCAACGTCGCTGTCGGATGTCGGATGTTGGATGACACGAAAGGACGCGGGCGCGGGCGCGGCGCCGGCCTGGCCGCGCAGCCAGGCGGCGAGACAACGTGCGCACTCTGACGGCACTCGCCGACGCGTGGCGCAAGAACGGCCCGGAGATTCTCGGGCTGTGCACTGGCGCGCTGCCACGGTTCGTCACGGCGCGGCGGCCGCGCGCGCACTTGGGCGGCGTGCCGGTATTCTCGTACCATCTGGTCGAGCCGCTCGAGCTCGACAGCGACCTCGAGTTCCTGGCCGCCAACGGCTATTCCACGCTCGGCACGCGCGAGCTGTTGGAACATCTGAGCGGCGCCGGCGAACCGCTGCAGCGTGCGGTCATGCTGACGTTCGACGATGGGCCGAGAAACTTCTTCGACGTGGCCTTCCCGCTGCTGAGACGCTACGGTGCGCGCGCCGTGGCGTTCATCGCCCCGGGCCTGCATGCAGACACCGAGCGTGATGCCGACGCGCGGCCCATGACCTGGCAGGAGATCGGGGCCATCCACGCCTGCGGGCTGGTCGAGTTTCAATCCCACACCTTCGAGAGCCGCAGTGCCGCGCGCTGGCCGGCGCCTGTGCCGCTGGCGGGGTGCGATCCGGCGCTCGAGCGGCGCCGGCGTGGCGCGCCGCGTACCTGGGCGGAGGATCTGGCGCTGTCGCGGCGGGAAATCGAGAGCCGGCTCGCCGGCGCGCAGGTCGATCAGGTGGCATTCCCGATGTATATGGGGACGCCCGCGGCCGTGGAGGTGGCGCGTCGGCTGGGTTTCCGGGCCTGCTACTGGGGGCTGCTTCTGAGCGGTGAATTCGTACAGCGATTGCCGGGCGCCGGACGCGCTTCACTGCGCTCGCTGCTGCACAGGCGCATGCGCCTGATCCAACGCGCCCGTGCGTGGCGGCGCCGCTTCGAGCCGTTGCACTCATGAACAGGTCGCTGCGTATCGTCGTGTCGGTCACGTTGCTGGCGCTGGTGATCCGACTTGCCGACTGGCGGGCCACCGCCGAGGTGCTGAAAACGGTCGACGGCGGCTGGGTTGCGCTCGCAGTGGCGCTCGCGGCGGCCGATCGCCTCATACTCAATTACCGCTGGCAGGTGCTGCTTGCCGCGCGCGGCGTGCTGGTCGGATTCATGCGCCTGTTGCGGGTGCAGCTGGCGGCGAATTTCCTCGGCTCGTTCCTCCCGAGCTCGATGGGCGTCGACGCTGTGCGCATCGCCGCTCTATGTCGTGCGGGGGAGCCGACCGCATTGGTCGTCGCCGCGACTCTGGTCGACCGCGTCAGCATCGGGGTTGCGACGCTGTTGTCCGGCTCCCTGACAATTCTAGTGCTCGCGCAGGAGCGTATCCCGCCGCACATCGTGCGCATGGTCCTGGGCTCGACGCTGCTGGTGGCAGTGGCGGGAGCCGCCGCTCTGCATACCGGGATCCGGCGCCGAGTGCGCTCAGCTTTGTTGTCGCGCGTGCCGCAGCGCTTGCGCTTCGCGTTGGCACGCATCGCGGATGCCTCGTTGGCATTTCGGCGGGACGGCAGCGCGCTCGCCCGGGTGACGGGCTCCACTCTCGTGCTGTTCGCGATCCGCATCCTGTTCACCAGGTCGTTGGGACTGGCGTGCGGCGTGGACCTGCCGATCGCGGATCTGGTGTTGATCCTGCCGATTCTTTGGATCGTCGTGATGCTGCCGATCACGATCGGGGCACTCGGCGTGCAGGATGCCGGGTATGTCGCCTTGATGGCGCTCGTGGGCGTGAGCGCGCCGGTGGCGGTCGGCATCTCTCTGCTCGAGCACCTCATCGTTCGCGCCGTGAGTCTTCCCGGCGCCTTCATGATCGAGGGCATGACGGCGAAGTCGATACGACCGCAACAGTGACATGTTGCGCGAGTCGCCGGCGTGCGGCTGCTTCGGCATGAACCTTGCTGCGAGCGCGCGGGAGGGAGAGTGAACGACTACCGCTCCGCTGCAGCCGGCCGTGTCCGCCCGCTCGCACTCGCAGGCAAAGCTCTGGTGACCGGCGCGACGGGATTCACGGGCGGCTACCTCGTGCGCGCCTTGCACGCGCGAGGCGTTCGCGTGCGCGCGTTGGTACGCGATCCGGGGACGGCACAATTCCCGGCCGGCTGGGGAATCGACGTGGCGGCAGGCGACCTGACGGACCCGGGGGCGGTAGCGAGCGCAGTCGCGGGATGCGATTTCGTCTTTCATCTTGCGGCGGTGCATCGCGACGCAAGGTACTCCGATGTCTTTTACCGCAGCGTCAACGTCGACGGCACGCGCAATGTGCTGCAAGCCGCGGTGCGCGCCGGTGTCAGCCGCTTCATTCATGTCAGTACAGCCGCGCTGCACAACGGCCCGAAAGTGCCGGCGGACGAGTCCGCGCCGCTGCTGCCGCGGGATATCTATGAATCCACCAAGCTCGCCGCCGAGGAGCTGGTGCTGGCGCAATTCGCGCGCGGCCTCGCGGGGAGCATCGTGCGACCGGTGGGAATCTACGGGCCGGGCGAGCTGCGCTTCCTCAAGCTGTTTCGCGCGATCGCCAACCGGACGTTCCGCATGATTGGCAGCGGCACTTCGGTCCAACATCTGACGTACGTCGACGACGTGGTCGATGGCATTCTGCTGTGCGCGCAGCAACCGAGGGCGGTCGGGCAGATCTACATCATCGCGGGCCCGCGCTACACCAGCGTCAACGATCTCGTGCGCGCCACCGCGCGGGCGCTCGGGTGCGCGCCCCCCAGCGGGCGCATCCCCTTGCTGCCGGTGATGTTGGCCGCCGGGTTGATCGAAACCCTGTGCCGGCCGCTGGGGATCGAGCCCCCGCTGCATCCGCGGCGGGTGGCGTTTTTCGTCCGCAACCGCGGCTACTGCTCCGACAAGGCGCGCAGCGAGCTCGGCTATGCGCCCAAGATCGACCTCGACGAGGGTCTGGCGCGCACCGCCGCGTGGTATCGGGCGATCGGTGCGTTGTGAGGGAGCTGCAGCGGCTGCTGACCGACGGGGTCTTCAGAGCCCGCGCCCTCAGGTTCGTGCTCGGCCTGCCCACGCCGCTCGAGAGCGCCGACAGAAAGGTGCTGGAGCAGGTGATCTTCGGCTACTTCCGCGCGCTACCGGGCATCCGCTCGGTGCTGTTCGTCGGCTGCGACTGGTATACGCGGCACTACGAGCGGACATTCTTCGCGGCGCACAACTACTGGACGCTGGATCCGGCCGCGAGCGCCCGCAAGTTCGGCGCCCGCCAACACCTGGTGGCGCCCATGGAGGAGCTCGGCCGGCATTTTCCGCAAGGTTATTTCGATGTGATCTTCTGCAATGGCGTCTACGGCTACGGGCTGGACACGCGTGAGCAGTGCGAGCGCAGCTTCGAGCAGTGTCATGCGCGGCTCAGGCCGGACGGCTACTTCGTTCTCGGCTGGGATGACATCCCGCGCCGCAGGCCGGTGCCGTTGGAAGAGATCCGCAGCCTGCGCAAGTTTCGCAGGCACGCCTTTCCCGTGTTCGGCTCGTGCAGCTACCTGACCTATACGCGCTACCGGCACCGGTACGATTTCTACCAGCGCTGAACGGCGCGTACCGCTCAACGCTGCTTGAATTCCTCCGGCGTCAGCTGGTGACGCGCCAGCAGCTTGTAGAAGTCGGTGCGGTTGCGCTTGGCGAGGCGCGCCGCCTGACTCACGTTGCCGCCCGTGATCTGCAGGATCTGCGACAGGTAGCTGCGGGTGAACTCGTCGCGCGCCTCATCGAAGGAGGGCAGGCGCCCGGGGCCGCCGCCGAGGGACTGCTGCACCAGCTCGACGGGGATGATCGGAGTCTGCGACAGCGCCACGTTCTGCCGCACGACATTCTGCAGCTGGCGGATGTTGCCCGGCCAATCGGCCGTGGCGAGCAGCTCGACCGCCTCGGGCGCATAGATCTTGCGGACGCCGCTTTCCTTGGCGATCTGCGCCAGGAAGTGCGCGACCAGCAGAGGGATGTCCTCGCGACGCCGGTTGAGCGGCGGCATCTCGATGTGCACGACGTTCAGCCGATAGTACAGGTCCTCGCGGAACTGCTCCGTGCTCAGCAGCTGCTGCAGATCCCGGTGGGTGGCGGAGATGACGCGTACGTTGACCGGCACGGCGTCCGGGCTGCCTGCGGGGCGGATGACGTTCTCCTGCAGAACGCGCAGCAGCTTCACCTGCAGCGGCATCGGCATGTCGCCGACCTCATCGAGCATGAGCGTACCGCCGTCGGCGGTCATGAACAGGCCGCGATGGGTGCGCGTTGCGCCGCTGCCGGAGCCTTTCTCGTGCCCGAACAGCTCGGAGTCGAGCAGGTCCTCCGCCATGGCGCTGCAGTTGATGGCGACGAACGGCTTGTGCCTGCGCGGGCTGGCGCGGTGGATGGCCTGCGCCAGCGATTCCTTGCCGGTGCCGCTCTCACCGGTGATCAGCACACGGGCGTCGGTGCCGGCGACCATGTGTGCCTGCGCGAGCTTCTCCTCCATGAGGGAGCTGCGCGTCACGATCTCGGCGCGCCAGTCCTCGTCGGAAGCGCCGAACCCCGAGATGCGCAGCGCCTTCTGCACCTGGTCGAGCAGCTCCTGCTTGTCGACCGGTTTGGTGAGAAAGCCGAAGGCGCCCATCTGGGTGGCCTGCACGGCATCGGGAATCGTGCCGTGCGCCGTGAGGATGATGACCTTGAGCCCGGGCCAGCGATTCTGCAGCTCCTTCAGCAGGCCGATGCCATCCATGTGATCCATGCGCAGGTCGGTGAT
>VBNY01000127.1 GCA_005877705.1 Gammaproteobacteria bacterium | reverse complement strand
GGGGCGGCATGATCCCTGTGTTGGGTTGCGTGCGACGCCGATTGTCGAGGCCATGCTCGCGATCGTGCTCATGGATCATTACCTGCGCCACCGTGGCCAGAATGCCGACGTGAAGTCCCCGACACCGGTCATCACCGCGCCCCCATGAAGCGTGAGCGGTGAGCTTCCATCCGCGCCGTTAGCAGGCAAGCGCATGAGCAGAGAGTTCAGAGTCGCCGTCGTCGGAGCCACCGGACTGGTCGGCGAGACCATGATCCGCGTGCTCGAGGAGCGCGACTTCCCCGTGTCGGAGCTCTATCCGCTTGCGAGCGAGCGCTCGCTGGGCAGGAGCGTGACGTTCCGCGGGCGCCACTACTCCGTGCTCGAGCTCGCGGGGTTTGATTTCGGGCAGGCGGACATCGGTTTGTTCTCCGCGGGCGCCGAGGTGTCGCGCGAGTACGCGCCGAAGGCGGCCGCGGCCGGCTGCATCGTCATCGACAACACCTCGCAGTTCCGCTACGAGGATGACATCCCGCTCGTGGTCCCCGAGGTGAATCCGCAGGCGATCGCGCACTACCGCAACCGCGGGATCATCGCCAACCCCAACTGCTCGACCATTCAGATGGTGGTCGCGCTCAAGCCGATTTACGATGCGGTGGGCATCGAGCGGATCAACGTTGCGACGTATCAATCCGTGTCGGGAGCGGGCAGGGAGGCCGTGGAGGAGCTGGCGCAGCAATCGATTGCGCTGCTGAGCGGCAAGGGACCCGTCGAGGCCCGGGTCGTGGCCAAGCAGATCGCCTTCAACTGCGTGCCGCAGATCGACCAGTTCCAGGACAACGGCTACACCAGGGAGGAAATGAAGATGGTATGGGAAACCCGCAAGATCCTCGGCGATGCGACGCTGCGCGTGAACGCCACCTGCGTGCGTGTGCCCGTGTTCTATGGTCATTCGGAGGCTGTGAGCGTCGAAACCGCGACGAAGATCACAGCTGCCCAAGCGCGTGCGTTGCTGGAAAGAGCGCCAGGAATAGCGGTTTTCGACGAACGCCGGGCAGGCGGGTACCCCACGGCGGCTACTGAGGCAGCGAACCGCGACACAGTTTATGTGGGCAGAATACGTGAAGATCTGTCCTCGGACAGGGGACTTAACTTATGGATAGTGGCCGACAATGTACGCAAGGGGGCGGCAACCAACAGCGTGCAGATCGCCGAGATTTTGGTCCGGCAGGCTATTTAAGTTATATTGCCGCCCAAGTTTGGGTGGACCCGCAAATTGCGGTCCACTCGTTTGTTTTTAAAGGATATCTTACCGCTGATGCCTTCTAAGGGTGTCGTAATGCTTGCCAAATGCTTAAGCCGAGCGCTGGCAGTGCTGCTGATTTTGCCGTCAGCGGCATTTGCCCTCGGCCTCGGAGACATTCGTCTCCTTTCGCCACTGAACGCCCCGCTGGATGCCGAGATCGAGCTGGTCGACGTCACGCCTGAGGAGCTCAACAGCCTGCAGGCGCAGATCGCCTCACGGGACACGTTCTCGCGCTATGGGCTCGACTGGCCCACGGCGCTCAGCACTGTGACCGTGCGCACAGTGCGCACGCCCGACGGCCGTCAGGTCGTGAAACTCAAGTCCAATGACGCGATCACCGAGCCCTTCCTGACGGTGCTGGTCGAGGTCACCTGGGCTCACGGCCGCCTGGTACGCGAGTACACGATGCTGCTCGATCCACCGGTGTACACGCCGGGGCAGTCAGCCGCGTCCAACGCGCCGGTCAGCGGACCTTCCGCCGGCACCGGTACACGTGAAGGCTCGATCTCTCGAGCTTCCCAGCTGCCGCCACCGAGCGGGGCGACGTCCGGTATCTCTGCCGCTGCAGAGCCGGCACCCGCAAACGCGGCCCCGGCGGCCGGCGAAGCGAAGCCGGCTCCCGTGGCTCGCACCACGGCGGCGGGCGCTACTCGTGTCGTGAAACGGGGCGACACGCTCTCGCGGATCGCCACCGAGGTCTCGGGCACCGGCTCGGACTCCGCTCAGGCACGAAGCTGGATGCTGGCGATCTATCAGGCCAATCCGCACGCGTTCGAGCAGAACATGAACGTGCTGCACTCCGGTGCGGTGTTGCGCATTCCGGATGCCAGCGAGGCCGCGACCGTGTCGCCGACGGCGGCGCTGAGCGAGATCCGCCGACAATTTGTCGCGTGGCGCGCAAGCACCCCCGCGGCGGGCGCGAGCGCAGGCTCACAAGCCGGGCGGCTACGCCTGGTGACGCCTTCCGAGCCTGCCTCAGCGGGCACAGGCGGTCCGCCCAGCAACGAAGTGAAATCGCTGCAAGGCCGCGTGCACGACCTGGAGAGCCAGCTCAGCGAGTCCAAGCGGCTGCTGGAGATGCGCAACGCCGAGCTCGCGCAGATGCAGGCGCGGCTGGCGGGGCAGAAGGCACCGCCCGCGCCCTCGCCGCCGACACCCCAGGCCGCGCCTGCGGCGCCTGCCGAGCCGCCGCCCAGCGCGCAGGCTCAGCCGCCGTCCGCGGCTCCTGCTCCTGCCGAGACACCTCCTGCGCAGGCGGCGCCGCCTGCCGAGCCACCCGCCGCGGCGAGCCCGCCGCCGGCGCCGATCAAGAAGCCGACGCCGGCTGCCAACGCGCCTGAAGCAGGGGGCGGCTTCCTCGATACCCTCAAGGGTCTCTGGTGGGTGGCCGCGCTGCTGGTGCTCGCACTCGTAGGCCTGATGGGCGTGAGGTTCTGGCGCTCGCGTCGCGAGTCGGAGTTCGACGACTCCCTGGGCCGCCTCGCGGCCGCGGGGGCGACCACGGCCGAGCGCGGATTCGCATCGGGCGACACGGCGCCGATGCGCGCTATCCCGTCCACCGCCGCCGAGACGGCTTTCGTCGTCGAGGAGACCGGGACGCACGAGCGGCCGCGTCTCGAGCCGGCGCCTGCTGCGGCTGCGCCCCGGCACGTTTCGACCGATCAGACGATCAGCAGCGAGACGGCGATCAACCTCGACCAGGGTGATCCGCTCGCCGAAGCCGATTTCCACATGGCGTACGGTCTGTACGACCAGGCCGCCGACCTCATCCGCATCTCCATCGCCCGCGAGCCCGAGCGGCGCGACCTGAAGCTGAAGCTCCTCGAAGTGTTCTTCGTCTGGGGCAACAAGGAGCAGTTCCTGCAGGCCGCCCACGAGCTGGCCGGCACGCGCGCGGAAGCCGCGCCGGGCGAGTGGGAAAAGATCCTCATCATGGGCAAGCAGCTCGCGCCCGACGATGTGCTGTTCTCCGGCGCGGCGGCGGTGAGTGGCGCGACGGCCGGCGGCGTGGACCTCGACCTCGAAGGCGGCCAGCAGCGTGTCGATTTCGATCTGGTGGGCGAGCCCGGGACGGGCCAGGCCATGCCGGGCGTCGATCTCGACTTCGGCTCGGCCCTCGGTGATTTCGAGTCCACCGCCGAATCGCCGGCGCATGGCTCGGATCGCACCGCCACCACGCGGCAGATGACCGCGAAGCTCACCCAGGACACCGCCATGCTGACGCCCGACTTCGGCGCCGATGCGGAAGCGCCGACGGTCGAGCAGCCGGGGCTCGCTGCGCGCGAGACCCCGACGATTCGCCAGAAGGTTGAGATGGCGCTCAAACAGGGCGGCAGCGGCGTTGAGCAAACGGCGGAGCTCGCCATCGACGACCTCGGGCTCGACCTGGGTGCGCTCGACACCGTGGATCAGCCGGGACTCGGCGCATCCGCGGAAGGCCCGACGCTCGTTGCCGGCCTCGACGATGACTCGCGCGAGGTCATGCAGCAGGCGCGGCGGCGCGCGAGTCCCGAGGAACCGGTCTCGGGGACCGGGACGTGGAAGCTCGATGCGGGCGATCTCGAGGAGGCGCTGGCGCAGCGCCACGCCGAGGCCGAAAACGGCCGCGACGCCACCTCGCAGACTGCGCGTCTGGATGCGCTGGACCTGCATACCTCCACGATGGACGCGCAGAAGATCGATTTCGATCTCGGCGAGAGCGACGTCGCGCATGCCGGAAACGGCTCGGGTCTGGACCTCGATTTGGGCGGGGTCACCACGCCGGACGCGGCATTCACCTCGACGCAGAAGTTGTCCGCCGACGATCTCGCGCTGCCGGACATCGAACCGGTGACGATGAGCGAAGTCGGCACCAAGCTCGATCTGGCACGCGCGTACATGGATATGGGTGATCCCGACGGCGCACGCAACATCCTCGAGGAAGTGCTGCACGAGGGCTCCGTGGCGCAGAAGCAGGAAGCCCAGCGGCTAATGGAATCACTGCCAGGTTGATCGCAGGGGCTTCCCCGCGGCGCGCCTCGCGCCGCTATCTCGACGGCGTCCGGATAGCCGTTGGCCTCGAGTACTACGGCACCCTCTACGCGGGTTGGCAGACACAACCGTCGCTGCGAACGGTGCAGGAGGTGGTGCGGGCTGCCCTCAGCCGCGTCGCTGCGCAGCCCGTCAGCCTCGTCTGCGCCGGGCGCTCCGATGCCGGTGTGCACGCCCGCGGGCAAGTCGCCCATTTCGATACTCACGCGAGCCGCAGTTTGCGCGGCTGGATGCTCGGGGCGAACAGCGAGCTTCCGAGTGACGTGAGCGTCTCCTGGGCCCGTCCCG
>VBNY01000126.1 GCA_005877705.1 Gammaproteobacteria bacterium | reverse complement strand
ATCTCACTCGGCGCAACCTCGGCGATTACAACCTGGAGGCGGATGTCGCCATCGAGGTGGCGCGCAGCTCGCCTTTGGCGTCGCAGACGCTTGAATACTTCGAAGCCCTGTGGAGCAACCGCGCGCCGCTGGGCATCGAATACACCGCCGAGTTCGCCGCCTACGCAGATCCCGAGCCGTTGCACTATTGGCTTTATCGCCTCATGGAAGGCACGGGACTGAGTGATTTCTAGTTTATTGGCTGAAATGGCCTACGGCCATTTCAGCGAGCGCGCCTAGAGCGGTTCGCGGCCCGCGGGCAAAAAACGTGGTTTTTGCCCGCTACAGAGCATGCCGGTTCCCGGGCGGCGCTTTCAGCGGCCAACCCAGTGGCTGTTTGGGCCTGCGGGCAAAAGGCGTGACTCCCTGTGCCGCCAACTGACTCCCCGGTGCCGCGGAACCATACAGCATTCGCATCCCTGTCGGGCCTAGGGCGACTGCCCGCCGAGCATGCCGGTTCCGGCGCGGCCATTTCGGTGCGCGGCTTGCACGACCTCGAGTGCCTGGTCCGACAGGGAGCGCAGCGCTGCGTTGGCGGCGCTCTCGAATGCGGCGACCACATCACCCAGCCGGTTGCGAGCGGCGGCGGACGACCCCTCCGCCACGAAGCTCGCGATGACTTCGCGCCCCTCGCGCCTGCCGATGATGCAATCGAGCTTGACGTAGACCTGGGGCGCGGCGCCTCCCGATGTGTAATCGGCCTCGAAGCGGCGCACCACGATCTGCAGAATGTAATCCGAGGGAAACGGACTCGCCGAATCCTCCACCGACTTCCACGAGCCCGAGGCTCGCAAGGTCTCGACCGCGAGAGTCTCGACGAGAGCGGGCACGGGTGCCGGCCAGCGGCTCCCCGTATAAAAGCTCATGCGCCGGTCCGATTGCACCAGCACGATACGCGGCGAGTCGAGCCCCGGCTGCGCCTGCGGATGCCCGACGCGCACTGACGACTCGACGGCCGGCCGGTCGGCCTCGCGCGGCGCGGCGCTGGCCCGCAGAAAGTAGACCTGCTCCGGGCGCGCCCCGCTGTGAAACAGCCCCGAGCAGCCGGCCGCCGTGAGCCCGAGCACCACGGCTGCCACCGGCCTCAGCAGTGCCGATTGGGATTTCACCGCGCGATCTCCATTCCCCGCTCGGGCGGTTGGTACAGCAGCTGCGAGGGGTTCTCGCGCAGACTGCTCGCCAGCGCGCTGATGTCCTCGGCCGCCGCCCTGCCTTCGCGCACGAAGCGTTCGATCTCCGGCAGACCGTCGCGGGTGAACGAGCGCACGTCCTGGCGGTTGTCCGCGATGAGCTTGTCGAGGCCATTGGCGGCGTTCGCGAGACTGTCAGCGATTGCGTGTATGCGTTGCACGGCCCCCAACACCTCCGGTCCGACGGATTCGACGACTGTGCGCGTGCTCTTCGCCGAAGCCGTGAGCTGCGCAGTCGCGCCGCGCAGGTCGCGGATCAGCGCGTTGAGCTCACGCACGGCCTGCGGCACGCCGGCGCTGGATTTGTCGAGATTGGCGAGGGCGCCGGAGACGGCGGCGATGTTACTGTCGCTCAGCAGCCGATCGACACGCTGCACCACATCGCCGGCGGCGGCCACGAGCTGGGGCAGGCTCGCCAGGAACACATCGAAGCGCGACGGTCCGGAACGGATGACCGGATACTTCAGACTCGGCACGGGCGGCGACACTGGGCGATTGTTGTGCAGCTCGAGCAGATCGATGTACAGCAGCCCGGTCACCCCCTGCAGCGACAACTCGGCGACGGTTCTCTCCGATATCGGTGTGGTGGAATCGATGTCCACGATCACCTGCACACGGCTGGGGTCGCGCGGATCGATGTGCATGCCGATCACCCGTCCGACACCCACCCCGAGGTAGCGCACAGCCGCGCCTCGCTCCAGCCCGCTGACGCTGCCCTCGAAGTAGACCTCGTAGCGGTTGTAGTCGCGGTGCTCGCGGGTATCGGAGTACCAGTAGACGAACAGGGCCCCGATCAGGGTGACGAGCAGCACGAACGCGCCGACCGCGGCGTAATTCGCTTCACGCTCCATGAGCGGCACTCCGGCGCGCGCGGGCGCGCTCCCCGTGGAAGTAGGCCTGAATCCACGGGTGCGGGTGCTCCACGATGCGCTCGAGCGTATCGATTTCCATATGCCGGTCCACGATCACCCCGACACGATTGCAGGTACGGAAGATCGTGTCCAGATCGTGGGTGATCATCACGACAGTGAGCCGCAGTTGTTTCTGCAAGTACAGCACCAGCCCGTCGAATTCCGAGGCGCTGATCGGATCGAGCCCCGAGGTGGGCTCGTCCAGAAACAGCAGATTCGGATCGAGCGCCAGCGCCCGCGCCAGGGCGGCGCGCTTGATCATGCCGCCCGAGAGCTGCGCCGGATATTTCTGCGCCGCATCCGCAGGCAGGCCCACCAGCCGGATCTTGAGCAGCGCCAGCTCGTCGCGGGCAGCCGCGGCGAGCTGCAGGTGCTCGACCATGGGCAGCTGCACGTTCTGCAGCACCGTGAGTGAGGAATACAACGCCCCCTGCTGAAACGTAACACCGTAGCGGGCCTTGATGGAGCGCAGCTGTCCTGCCGTCATCTGCGTGATGTCACGGCCTTCGATGCGCACGGTGCCGGCCAGGGGGCGCTGCAGCCCGAGGATACTGCGCAGCAGCACGGACTTTCCGGAGCCCGAGCCCCCCACGATGCCGAACACCTCGTCCTCGCGGACCTCCATGTCGAGCCCCTCGTGCACGAGTTGGCTGCCGAAGCGGTTCACGAGCCCGAGCACCTCCACGACGGGATAGATCAAATGTTCATCTCCATGAACAGCACGGCGAACAGCGCATCAGCGAGGATCACCAGGAAGATCGCCTGCACCACCGCTTGCGTCGTCAGCCGTCCGAGCTCGCGCGAGGAGCCGCGCACCTGCATGCCGCGATAGCAGCCGGCCAGGGCGATGAGTGCGGCGAACACGGGAGCCTTGATGATGCCGACCCAGAACGTGGTCGGTGCGATGGCCTCGTTGGCGCGGTTCACGTACTGGCTGAGCGGCATGTCCAGCAGGTAGCGGCACAGCAGCGCGCCCCCGGTCAGGCCAATGAGGTCTGCGACAATCGCCAACAGCGGCAGGGCGATTACCAGCCCCAGCACGCGCGGCAGAACCAGCACTTCGAACGGGTCCACGCCGGTCGCGTACAGAGCGTCGACTTCCTCGTTGAGCTTCATGGAGCCGATCTCGGCGGCGAACGCGCTGCCGGAGCGGCCGGCGACGATGATGGCCGTGAGCAGCACCCCCAGCTCGCGCAGCACGCCAATGGTCACCAGGTCCACGACGAAGATCTCGGCGCCGAAATTGCGCAGCTGCTGGGCGCTCATGTAGGCGATGATGACGCTGATCAGGAACGCGATGAGCGCCACGATGGGCATCGCGGTGATACCTGTGTCATACACGTGTCGGGCAACCGAGATCGGCCGCAGTCGCTTCAGACTCGTGAGGGCGCGCGCCGCGGTGACGCTCACCCGGCCGAGGAAAGCGAAGCCCATGAACAGGTCCTGCCCGAACAGCACCGACTCCCGGCCGATGAAGGTCAGCGGCCGGATGGCCGGCTCGCCGGGCCCCTGTCCTGATGCGCCCGCCGGCGCGCCTGCTGCCTGCAGCGCCTCATCGATGAGTCGCAGCTGATCCGGCGGCGCGCTGCGGAAAGTGACCTCCGCCCCGGCATCCCGGGCGCGCTTGAGGAATTCACGCAGACGCCACGCCCCGGAAAGATCGAGCGCAGCGAGCTGCTCCGTGGAAATCACCAGACGCCGCGTGCCCGCCAGATCGATCGCCGCGAGCGCGGCGTCGATCTGCGCGAACTGCAGTGCGCGCCACTCGCCGGTCAGATCGAGCTCGAGACTCCGCTCGGTACGCCGGACCTGGACGACCATGCTCGCAGCGCTGCCCCGACTTCAGCGCGCTCAGCGCTTGGCGTGCAAGTGGGCTTCGAGGAACCACAGATCCTTGTCAGTCTCGCGGGAGACCTGCGTGAACAGGTCACAGCTGTCGGCATCCCCCAGCCGCGCCGCCTCATCGATTCCGGCGCGGATCTTCCTGCCGAAGTCGGCCAGCACCGTGGACAGCGCCTCGACGTGGGCCAGGCCCTCGGAGATGTCTTCGGGGTACCCCTTGAGACTGGTGCCGCGCACGACCGCCGCGAGCGTGCCGCGAGCCGTCCCGCCGAGGGAGGTGACGCGCTCGGCGAGCGTGTCTATGTAGTCCTCGACGTGCTCGGCAACCTTGTCGAACAGCTCGTGCAGGGCGATGAAATTCGGGCCCTTCACGTTCCAGTGAGCGTGCTTGGTCTGCGTGCCCAGGTCGATCGCATCGGCGAGCCGCGCATTCAGCAGCTCGATCACCTTGGTGCGGGTGTTCACCGGCAGGTCGTTCTTCGTGTCGAACATGGAAACCTCCTTTAGTTCGCGCTGTATTTGATCATCGCCACGGCCGGCGCGGCTAATTGGCTGTTCGGATCGGAATGATAAGCGCGATCAATCACCCTAGGACAGAAAAAGCCAGCAGGGCTGTATGGTTACGCGCCCGGAGCGCACTGTGTAGCGGCACAGGTCGCTTTAGGTTATTGGAAAAAGTGGCCTGCGGCGATTCTGTATGGGCTGAAACTGGCCTGTGGCCGTTTCAGCGGAACCGACGTCGTCGCACAGTTTTGGCGGCGGGCGAAAAGCGTGGTTTCCGCCCGCATGCCAAGCCCGGCCGCGGCGCGGGGTCCCGGGAAATCGTCTGCGATTTCCTGGGGTGCCCATAAGGCGCGACTCTTGCGGCCTGCACGGCAGCGCAAGTCCGACAGGCTCCAAGGCGAATAACGGTCAGCCGTCGTCGCGGTAGCGGCGAACGCGCGCGGCCGCGAACGCGAACGCGCCCGCCGCGAGCAGGCCGAGCCACAGGTCGATGTTGGCGAAGGCCGCCGGGACATTGAGCCCATCGAGCAACGCGCTCGCCGACATGAGGCGGCCGTGCCCGGCTTGCGAGAACGAGTGCTCGAACGCATGCGGCAGGCTGAGCGCCGCCCAGCTGCCATGCATCCGGTAGCTGATGAGCCGGCCGCTATAGTGAGTGCCGAAGGCGAGCCGCTCCACGATCGGGGCAACAACCGGCAGCAGGTAGGCCGCGAGCGGCGCATACCACAGCATGGATACGATCAACAGCAGCGCGATTGCCGCTTCGGCCTTGAGCCAGGTCACGGTGTCCCACAGCACGAGCGCGTCCGAGTGCCCGATGGACGCCCGGATGTTCCAGATACCCGTGAACAGCAGGTTGGTGACCAGGGCGACGCCGAACACGCCGAGCGGCACCACGCCGAGGGCGACGAGCAGCTTCGAGCCGACGGTGACTCCATCCGACACCGGCAGCGATTTCCAGAACAGGATGCTGCGATCTCTGCGCTCCGCGTACAGGCAGTCGAGAAGATAGAAGCTCAGCACGATGGCCATCACGAGGAAGTGCGGAGCCGCGAGTCCCCACTGCGCGAGCGCGAATACCGCCGCGTTATGGTCCGGATCGCGCCATTGCGCTGCGTCGATCATGTCGAGGTGCACGTGGGCCGGCAACGCGCACAGCAGCAACAACCCGGCGACGGCCAGCGGCGCCATCCACAAGACCCGGTGCTCCCAGAACTCGCGGCGCACGAGGGTAAGCAGCGTGTTGCGGGTGAGGCGCTTGGCGGCGGGGGCGGTAGCCGCGCTTGCCGCCTGCGCGGCGCGCGTGCCGGCGGCCGGACTGTTCATGCGGCAATCTCCTGCATCTTGGCGACGAACAGGTCCGCAATGGAGGGCGTGCGGATTTCTCCCAGCGACTCGAGCTCGCTCGCCGAGCGGCCCTCGAAGAACATGGCGATACGGCCGAACACTTCGCGCTGGTAGAACGGCTTGAGCTCGCGCGCGCGCGCCGCCTGCTCGGGGTTCACGGTCAGTTGCATGAAGCGCCCCGCGAGGGCCTCCACCGAGCTTTGCAGCACGACGCGGCCGCGGCTGATGAAGATCACGTCCGTGAGCAGATTCTCCACTTCCTCGACCTGATGAGTGGTCAGGAGGATGGTGCGCTCTTTGTCGAAGTAGTCCCCGAGCAGGGTGTCGTAGAACTGCCGGCGGTACAGCAGATCGAGACCCAGCGTCGGCTCATCGAGCACCAGCAGCCGGGCGTCGATCGCCAGGATCAGCGCCAGATGCAGTTGTGTGACCATGCCCTTGGAGAGCTCGCGCACGCGGCTGCGCATGCGGATATCGGTCTTGCGCAGGAATTCTTCCGCGCAGGCACGATCGAAGCGCGGATGCACACCGGCGACGAAGTCGACAGCCTGGCTGACACGCAGCCACCGGGGCAGCACGGCCACATCGGCGATGAAACACACCTCCTGCATCAGGGCGTCGCGTTGCGAGTGCGGGTCTCTGCCGAGTACCTGCAGCTGGCCCTCAAAGCGGGTAAGCCCGAGAATCGCCTTGAGGGCGGTGGTCTTGCCGGCGCCGTTCGGGCCGATGAGGCCGACGATGCGACCCGGCTCCACGGTGAAGCTCAGGTCTTGCAGCGCACGCAAGGCGCCGTACGATTTGTTCAGTCCGCGCGCTTCAATTACTTGCGTCATCGTCCTGGTCTCCTGCGCTCGGGGGCGACGGTGTCGCGGGAGTGTGGGCACTGGCGCGGAGCAGCTCGGACGCCGAGAATCCAAGGCGTTGGATGGTGGCGTACACCTTCGGCCACTCGTCCTCGAGGAATCGCTGCCGCCCGTCCTTCATCAGCGCCTTGAGCGCCCCGGGGCTGACGAACATCCCGCGGCCCCGGCGCTTCTCCACGAGCTGCTCCTCGACGAGCTGCTGGTAGCCCTTGAGCACCGTGAGCGGGTTCAAGTGGAACTCCACAGCGACACTGCGGACCGAGGGCAGTGCGTCGCCTTCCCTGAGCACCCCCTCTAGGATCATCACCACTACCCGGTCCCGCAGTTGCCGGTAAATTGGTGCACTGTCGTCCCACTGCGGATCCATTACTGCTTCCAAAACCCCGTGCCGGGAGATTAGCCGACTAATCTACCAAAACAGCCGGCTCGGACTGACCGAACAGGGCATGCCCTTGCCGCCCGGAGAGCTTCGCAATCGGGCCCGCAGTGCTGCCCCTCGCTCCGGGCGCCACCGCCGTGGATTGGACGAAGCTCAAGCTCAGCACCACTGTGATGAGCAGCGCCCCTGCACCACACACCAGAGACCTTAGGATCGAATTTGTCATCGCACTCATGGCTCTCACTCCTGGCGGTTCGGGAACCCACCCCATGCGGATCCCCTTCGTCTAGTGATATATATAACTACATCACTACATAAGTGTCAAGCCATATCAGTGAAATTGAGCGCAAGGCCCGGGTAAGATCACCGGCCCTCCGCTCCCCCAGGGAAAAGCGCGCCATGAAGCCCGCCTTGAACGTCGCGATCACCGGCGCCGCCGGCCAGATCGGCTATGCACTCGCGTTCCGCGCCGCCTCGGGTCAGATGCTGGGGCCGGATCAGCCGGTGAACCTGCACCTGCTCGAGATCACGTCGGCGATGCCCGCACTGCAAGGCGTCGTGATGGAGCTCGCCGACTGCGCATTCGCCACGCTCAACAAGGCGATCGCCACCGACGATGCGAAGGTCGCCTTCCGTGATTGCAACATCGCACTGCTGGTGGGCGCGCGCCCGCGTGGACCGGGCATGGAGCGCAAGGACCTGTTGCTCGCCAACGCGCAGATCTTCTCGGCGCAGGGCAAAGCTCTCAACGAAGTTGCCCAGCGCAATGTGAAGGTGCTCGTCGTGGGTAACCCCGCCAACACCAATGCGCTCATCGCGAAGGCGCACGCGAAGGACCTGAATCCGCGCAATTTCACCGCGATGACCCGTCTTGATCACAACCGCGCGTTGTGGCAGCTCGCCGAAAAAACCGGTACTCACGTAACAGCCGTGCGCCGCATGACGATCTGGGGAAACCATTCCGCGACCCAGTACCCGGACATCACTCACGCCCTGGTCGATGGCAAGCCCGCGAAGTCGCTGGTCGAGCAGCAGTGGATCGAGCAGACTTTCATTCCGGTCGTGCAGCAGCGGGGCGCCGCAATCATCAAGGCGCGCGGCGCCTCATCGGCCGCCTCGGCTGCCTCGGCCGCAATCGACCACATCCACACCTGGGTGCACGGAACGCCCGCAGGTGATTGGGTCAGCATGGCGGTGGCGGCCGACGGCAGTTACGGCATCCGGGAAGGAGTGGTGTACTCGCATCCCGTGACGATCAAGAACGGCGAGTACCAGATCGTGCAGGGGCTGTCCGTAGACGAGTTCAGTCGCAAACGCATGGACGCCACGGACGCCGAGCTGCGCGAGGAGCGCGACGGCGTCAAGAATATTCTTTAGATTGGCTGAAATAGTGGCCGGACGGCCCTTTCAGCGGCCAACCGAGTAGCTGTTTTAACCCCGCGGGCAAAAAGTGTGATTTTTGCCCGCGCACAGCAGGCCGGTTCCGGGGCGGCCCTTTCAGCAGCCAGCGGTGGATGCGCCCGGCTACCTGCGCCGCTATAGTCGGACGGGCCGCTTCACGCGGCGAAAGGAAGCCCCATGGTCGGCGCGATCGTCTCCCTGGTTTTCGTCGTGGCGGCCGCCTACGCCGTCACGCAGGTCGGCGGCGTGATCACGCTGCTGTTCATCGCGGCGATTCTCTTTCTCGCGTACCGGCGGTTGCCGCTGCTCAGCTTCACGGTGACGTTCACGGTGCTGCTCGCCGCCTACACGCTGTTGGGAGCCTCGAGCGCGCCCGCCGGGGTCTGGAAGGGTTTCCTGTGGATGCTGCTCGCGTCGCTGTGGCTGCTCAATGTGCGCCAGCTGCGCACTGCGCTCATCACGCGGCCGTTCATGAAGGCCTACCTCAAGCTGCTGCCGCCCATGTCGCAGACCGAGCGTGAAGCGCTGGAGGCGGGCACCGTGTGGTGGGACGGCGAGCTGTTCACCGGCGCGCCGCAGTGGTCGAAGCTGCTCTCCGCCAAGCCGCCGCGGCTCTCGGCCGAGGAGCAGGCCTTCCTCGATGGTCCGTGCGAGGAGCTGTGCCGCATGCTCGATGACTGGAA
>VBNY01000125.1 GCA_005877705.1 Gammaproteobacteria bacterium | reverse complement strand
ACAACCCCGCGACCACGAAGAAGAAGAAAATGAGCGAGGCGGAGAAATCTGCCGCCTGACCGCCCGCGTTTCACGTGAGCGTGGTGAACAGCCCGGTCGCCCCGAGAGCGAACACCACCAGCCCGACCGCGGTGGCCGCCGCACGCTGCGGTACGTGCCGCGTGACCCACGCCGCGAGTGGGGCCGCCGCCGCGCCGCCGATCAGCAACGCGACCACCATGTCATAGCGCATCTGTCCGAGCTGAAACCACAAGGTCAGGCTCGTCGCGAGCGCCACAAAGAAATCGACCGCGTTGGAGGTTCCGATCGCGAACCGGGGCGCAACGCCGCGCGCGATCATTGTCGAGGTGACAATCGTACCCCAGCCGCCACCGCCGATCGCATCGAGAAAGCCGGCGATGCCTCCGAGCGCCGGTCCTTGTGCGCGGGCCGAGAGCGGCGGATGCTTCAGGATCACTCGACTCAACACCACGAGCGAGGTCACCAGCAGGTAGGCCCACACGAATGGCCGGATGATGCGGGTCGGCACGTGAGAGAGGACGCTCGCACCCAACACGCCGCCGATCACGCCGGGAACCAGGAGCGAGAAGAAAATCTTGCGGTCGATATTGCGAAACCAGGCGTGGGATACGCTCGACACCCCCGCGGTCACGACTTCGGCAGCGTGTACGGTCGCACTGGTCACCGCCGGCGGGACGCCGAGCGCGGCGAGGATGGCGCTCGATGAGATTCCATAGCCCATGCCGACACAACCGTCAATCAGCTGAGCGACGAACCCGACCGCGATCAGCCACGGGAATTCAGGCGACAAGGGCCTTCTCCAGTGCGATGGGCGCTTGCGGCGGCGGCGTGACCGCATGGCCTGCGAGCCCCTTCTGCTCGAGCCATTCGCGATTGAAGAGGCGCGACTGGTACTTGGCTCCGCCGTCGCACAACACGGTAACGATCGTATGTCCTCGGCCGAGCCCGCGGGCGACGCGCACCGCGGCGGCGACGTTGATGCCGCTGGTGCTGCCGAGCAACAGTCCGTCCTCGTACAGCAGCCGGTAGACCCAGCGAACGGTTTCCGGATCCTCGATGTGCACGGCGTCGTCGATGGGTGCGTCCTGAAGATTCGCCGTCACGCGGCCGATGCCGATGCCCTCCGTGATCGAGCCCGTCCCGGTCGCCTTGAGCGCGCCGTTGCGGACGTATTCATACAGGCTGCTGCCGGGCGGGTCGGCCAGCACGCAGCGAATGGACCGCCGGCGCGACTTCAGGTACTCGGATACGCCGGCGAACGTGCCTCCGGTGCCTGTCGATGCGACAAACGCGTCGATGCGGCCGTTGGTGTCGCTCCAGATCTCCGGGCCCGTGGTCTGCCGGTGAGTATCGCGGTTGGCGGTGTTGTCGAACTGGTTGGCCCAGATGGCGTTTGGCAGTTCGGCCGCCAGGCGCTGTGCGACTCTCTGGTATTGATTGGGGTTGCTGTAGGGCACGGTAGGCACCTTGTGCACTTCCGCTCCCAGCATCTCGAGCAGCCGGTATTTTTCCGGCGACTGGTTGTCCGGCATGACGATCACGCAGCGATAGCCGCGCTCGTTGCAGACATGGGCAAGTCCGATTCCGGTATTGCCTGCCGTGCCTTCGACAATTGTGCCGCCCGGCGGCAGCTGTCCGCGGCGCTCGGCGTCGGCAACGATCGCGCGCGCCGCACGGTCCTTGACCGAGCCGCCGGGATTCATGAACTCGGCCTTACCGAGGATCTCGCAGCCGGTCTCCTCGCTTGCCCCGCGCAACCGGATGAGGGGCGTGTTGCCGACCGAGCCGACGAAGCCGTCGCAGATGCTCATGCGAGCGCTCCGGAGGCCGCGGAGGTCTCGTCGCGGGCGCTGGCAGGCACGAGCGCATCCACGGCGCCAAACGCGGCCACTTCGCCAACAATCAACACAGCCGGCGGCGCAACGTTCGCGTTGTGGGCGATCGCGCTTATCGTCGCGAGGACCCCGCGCAATATCCGCTGCTGCGGGAGAGTGGCTCCCTCGATGATGGCCACCGGATGATCCGCTGAGGCGCCCGCCGCGCGTAGCTTCGCGACGATGCGCGCAAGGTGTGCGACCCCCATGTAGAACACGACCGTGTGCCGCGGGGCGGCCAGTGCGCGCCAATCGAGCGAACTGTCCTCGAGAACATGACCGGTCACGAAGGTCACGCTGTGCGCAAGCCCACGGTGCGTAAGCGGTATGCCCGCCACTGCGGCCGCACCGAGAGCGGCTGTAATGCCGGGGACGATGGTGTAGGGGATGCCGTGAGCAGCCAACACTTCGATCTCTTCGCCGCCGCGTCCGAAGACCAACGGATCCCCGCCCTTCAGGCGGGCGACACGCAGACCCTTGCGTGCCCAGTGCACCAGTTGCTCGTTGATGCGCTCCTGCAAGGCGTGATCGCCGGTTCCTTTACCGACGAAAATGCGCTCCGCATCGCGGCGTGACCGCTGCAGCACCGCCTCGGGGACCAGCCGGTCGTAGAGGACGACGTCCGCCTGCTGCAACAGCTGCAGTGCCCGCAGCGTGAGCAGGTCGGGATCTCCAGGACCGGCTCCGATCAGATAAACCTCGCCAAGCCCGCTGCCGCCGGTGGCGGCGCAAGCGGTGAGGTGCGACGTGCGCAACTCACGCTCGAATGCCCTCTCGGCTCCAGCCTCATCCCCCGCGAGCACGCGCGTGCCGACGATACCGCTTGTCAGGCGCTCCCAGAACGGCCGGCGCGCGGCGGCGCTCAGTGACTGTTGCACGGCCTTGCGCCGCTCCCCCATGAAGCGCGCCAGCGCGCCGAGCTTGGCAGGCAGAAGGGCCTCGATCTGCTCGCGCACGCGTCGTGCCAGAACGGGGGCTTGGCCGCCGGAACTCACCGCAGCGACGATCGGTGAGCGATCGATAATGGCGGGGAAGATGAACGTCGAGAGCTCGGCATCGTCCACGACGTTGACAGGGATGCGCCGCTCGCGCGCCGCGGCGGAAACTGCGGCGTTGACATCACGGTGGCGCGTTGCGGCGACCACCACGACAGCTCCATCGAGGTGAGCAGGGTGAAACCTGTCAGCAACGTGGCGCAGCGCGCCCTTTAGGACCAGCTCACGCAGTCCGTCGCGCAGCTCCGGCGCAACCACCGTCACGCGTGCGCGGCACTTCAGCAGCAGCTCCACCTTGCGCACCGCGACCCGCCCGCCGCCGACGACGACGGCCGGCTGCGAGCGTAGCTGCAGGAACAACGGCAGGTAGTCCATGCGGGCGCACCTGTGTTTCAAGCTTGCGCGGCCGCATGACGAACTCTGGGATGCAGGCCGCATTCGCGAGACTCTGGCTGCTCCCACCACCAGCGGCCTGCGCGACGACTCTCACCGGGCTGGATCGCGCGCGTGCACGGCATGCATCCGATGCTGGGAAACTGACGATCGTGCAGCGAATTGTACGGCAGCTTGCGGGCGCGAATGTACTGCCAGATCTGCTCCTCGCTCCAGTCAAACAGCGGGCTGACCTTGTGCAGGCCGTAGCTGGCGTCCCATTCCACGGGCTGAGCCTGGGCGCGGGCGGCCGACTGCTGCCGGCGTACGCCGGTCACCCATGCCGCATATCCCGTGATGGCGCGCTTGAACGGCTCCACCTTGCGGGCGTGGCAGCACGCGACCCGCGCCTCGAGACTTTGATAGAAACCGTTCACGCCCTGCGCTGAGACCAGGCTCTCGAGCGCCTGCGCCTCGGGATAAACCACCCTGAGCTTGCGCTTGTAGCGGCGCTGCAGCTTCTCCAGCAGCTCGTATGTCTCTTCGTGGAGGCGCCCGGTATCGATACTGAACATGTCGATCTCGGGCACGTGCGACCAGATGATGTCCGTCAGCACCATCGCTTCGGCCCCGAGGCTGTTCGCGTAGACGACGCGGCCATATTCGCGCACCGCAGCGGCCAGTTGCTCCCGGACCGCGGCGGCCTTCTGTTCGAGCTCGAGGGTCAGCACTTCTCCCATGATGCAGGCGACTATAGCCACGCCCACCCCGTGGACTGAACGAATGATTGCTTCTGAGGGGCTGCGCGCCGGTTATAGACGGGTTACGCGGGAATCACACTGTGGTTTGCGCTCATGCAGGGCGCTCCTCGCCCCGGCGTGCACGGTTGCGGTAGTCTCGGCCCATGGGTCCGGCATTCAAAGGGGTTCGCGCGCGATGAAGTTGCACCAGCTGCGGTACCTCGCTGCCGTGGCACAAAGCGGTCTCAACATCACCGCCGCCGCCCAGAAGCTGCACACCTCGCAGCCGGGTGTGAGCAAGCAGATCAAGCTGCTCGAGGATGAGCTGGGGTTTCAGATCTTCGTGCGCGAGGGCCGCAATCTCACGCGCATCACCCCGGCTGGCCAGCAGGTCATCGAGCGCGCGCTCAAGATCCTGCAGGAAGCGCAGAGCATTCGCGACCTGTCCACCGAGCTGCGCGACGAGGGCAGGGGAAGTCTTTCGATCGGCACCACCCACACGCAGGCGCGCTACGTGTTGCCGGATGTCATCCGGGAATTTCGCGGGCGCTATCCGAACGTGCGCCTCAATCTGCACCAGGGGACCTCGGAGCAGATCGCGGAAATGGTCGCCCACGACCGCATCGACTGCGCAGTCGCCACCGGGTCCGAGCATCTGTTCGCGGACCTGACGTTGCTGCCCTGCTACCGCTGGCATCGTACGGTGATCGTCCCAAGGGACCACCCGCTGGCCAGCGGCGGGCGGCTCACGCTGCGCGCCCTCGCCGCGTACCCGATCATCACCTATACGTTCAGCTTCACCGGACCGTCGTCGCTGCACGAGGCATTCGCCAAGGCGGGTCTGACTCCGAACGTGGCCATCACCGCGCGCGACGCCGACGTTATCCAGACCTACGTCCGCCTTGGGCTTGGCGTCGGCATCGTGGCGCACATGGCTTTCCACGATGACGATCCCGATCTCGTCGCCATCGACGCCACGCACCTGTTCGCCGCACATACGACGTGGATCGGCTTCCGTCGCGGCACGCTGCTGCGCAAATACATGTATGAATTCGCGCAGCTGCTCGCACCGCATCTCGATCGGCGTCTGGTCGACCGAGCCCGCCGGAACCGGCATGCTGCTCGCGGGCACAAACCACGCTTTGTGCCCGCGGGACACGAACAGCCCTAGGTGCGCTCGCTGAAACGGCCAACGGCCGTTTCAGCCAATGGAAGAAAACCGTTGGCGCTTGATGGCGGGATGCGGCTCGGCAGGTTGATACGCGACGTCGTACCTGTGTAGCGCGCCGAGCGCTTCCGCGGGATTTTCGCCCGCCGCCAGCTCGAACGAATCGAACCCGCAGCGCGCGAGCAGAAAGATCTTGTCCTGCTTCACCGCGGCGCCGACCGCGCGCAGCTCGCCCTTGAAGCGCAGCCGCGCCCGCAGCAGCCGGCCCAGCGAGAACCCTCGGCCTTCGCTCGGATTGGGGAACTCCACTGCCACGAGCGCGTAACGCGCAATATCGTCCGCCAGGTCTTCCACATTGTCGGCGGCCGCGAGGCGCACGCCCAAGCGCCCGCGCCACTCACGCCAGGCGGCGGAGTTGGTGCGCAGCTCGGACAGAGGAACGATCAACGCGTCGGCGTCGGAGGCATCCTCCTCGCCAAGATGGCGCCACTCGTCAACGACGATCTCATGCCGCCGCAGAATGTGGCGCGGCGATAGACCTCGACAATGCGCTCGATGGTTGCGGCGACCTCGTCTTGCGGCACCGATGGGCCGATCACCTCACCGAGCGCGGTGAAACCGTTCACCGAGCCGCCGAGGCTGATCTGGTACCACTCCTCGCCGTGCTTATCGACGCCGAGTATGCCGATGTGGCCGACGTGGTGGTGACCGCACGCGTTCATGCAACCAGACATCTTGATCTCGATCTCACCGAGATCGTAGAGGTAGTCGAGATCATCGAAGCGCTGCTGGATCTGCTTCGCCACGCCCAGCGTGCCCGCATTGGCGAGACTGCAGAAATCCAGCCCCGGGCACGCGATCATGTCCGTCAGCGTGCCGATGTTCGGCATCGCGAGCCCGAGGCGGCGCAGCTCGCCCCAGACCTCGTACAGATCGATCTGGCGCACGTCCGCAAGCAGCAGGTTCTGGTTGTGCGTGGCGCGAATCAGCCCGAAGCTCACGCGCTCGGCGAGGGCGGCGACGGCCGCCATCTGCTCCGATGTCATGTCTCCCGGGTTCTGTCCGTGCGCCTTCAGCGAGATGAACACCGCCCGATATCCGGCGACTCGATGCGGCCGAGTGTTGTAGCGGTACCAGGCCTGGAAGTGCGCGTCGCGCCCGGCGGTGGCTTCGATGTCCGCCAGCGCCTCGTAGGCCGGCGGCGTGAAATGCGAACGCACGCGATCGACTTCCGCTGCTTCAAGGCGCGGTGCACCCGCGCGCGCGGCGTGCCATTCGGCTTCCACCTGCTCGCGAAAGCGCGCTGCGCCCAATGACTTCACGAGTATCTTGATGCGCGCCTTGTTGAGGTTGTCGCGCCGGCCGTGGCGGTTGTAAACGCGCAGTATCGCCTCGAGATATGACAGCAGGTCCGGTAACGGCAGGAACTCGCGAATGACCTGACCGATGATCGGCTGCCGGCCGAGACCGCCGCCCACCAGGACCTGAAAGCCGATGTCGCCGCGTGCGTCGCGCCTCAGATGCAGACCGATGTCGTGCACTTCGGAAGCGGCCCGGTCCTCCGGCGAGCCGGTGACCGCGATCTTGAACTTGCGCGGCAGGTACGTGAACTCAGGGTGCAGCGTCGCCCACTGGCGAATGATCTCGCAGTAGGGGCGCGGGTCGTCGACCTCGTCCCTGGCGATGCCGGCCATGTGATCCGCGGTCACGTTGCGGACGCAATTGCCGCTTGTCTGGATCGCGTGCATCTGCACGCTCGCGAGCTGCTCGAGGATGTCCGGCACGTCGGCCAGCTCGGGCCAGTTGAGCTGCAGATTCTGCCGGGTGGTGAAATGACCCCAGCCGCGGTCGTAGCGCCGCGCAACCTCCGCGAGCTTGCGCAATTGGCGCGAGCTGAGCAGCCCATATGGGATCGCGATGCGCAGCATCGGCGCGTGCCGCTGGATGTAGAGCCCATTGCGAAGGCGCAGCGGCCGGAATTCGTCCTCGGAGAGCTGACCCGCAAGGAAACGCCGCGTCTGATCGCGGAACTCCGCGACGCGTTGATCTACGAACGCCTGATCCAGCTCATCGTAGCGGTACATGCGGGAAACTATAGGCGGGTCGCTGCGGGCCTCTAAATACCGTCTGGTTAGGTGTGCTGCGCAGGAAGGTTATGAGGCCCGGCAGCCGCTGCGCTTGCGTGCCGGGCCGCGCCGCTACCGCCGCCGGGGCCAAATTGGCCGCTCCGCGCCGGCTGTGCAACACTATCCGCCGCGCCAATAGATGAGGGCATGCTCGGGTGGCGGGACTTTATTTCGAGCAATTTGCGGTCGGGCAGCGCTTCGAGCACCTGGTGCGGCGAACCGTGACCGAGACCGACAACCTGCTGTTCAGTGCCCTCACCATGAATCCGGCCGCCCTGCATCTGGATGCCGAGTACTGCAAGGGGACGCCGTACGGCGAGCGCATCGTGAACAGCGTGTTCACGCTGGGGTTGCTGGTTGGGCTGTCTGTTTACGACACCACCTACGGGACGACGCTGGGCAACCTGGGTTGGGAAGAGGTGAAGTTTCCACGACCAGTGCTGATCGGGGACACGCTGCACGCCGCAACGACAGTGCTCTCCAAGCGCGACAGCCAGTCGCGGCCGGACTCCGGCATCGTCATCTTCGATCACCGCGCCTACAACCAGCGCGACGAGGAGGTCGCCTCCTGCCGCCGCGCGGCGCTCATGATGAAGCGACCCGCGGGGTGACCAACACGCGCGCCCATGATGACAGCCGTGACAGGGTTTCGGGCGTGAGTGCTGCCGGCCCCTTGAGATCGCTGCTGTTCGTGCCCGGCGACAGCGAGCGCAAGCAGGCGAAGGCGCTCACAACGCCCGCGGACGCGTTGATCCTCGACCTCGAGGACTCCGTCGACGTCGCGCAGCTGCCTGCGGCAAGAGCACGAGTGCGCGAGCTGCTGCGCTCCCGTCCGGACCGCTCGCGGCAGCAGCTGTGGGTGCGGGTGAATGCGCTGCTGAGCGGCAAGCTGCCGGAGGACCTGGTCGCGATCTTTGGCGAGCTGCCGGCCGCTGCAGGGGCGGCACCGGATGGCCTCGTGCTGCCGAAGGTATCCTCGGTCGCCGAGATCGAGGATGTTGCGCAGCACCTTGCGGCCCTGGAAACGCGCGGCGGCCTGAGAGCGGGCTCGACCCGACTCATCGTGATTGCCACCGAGACTGCGCAGGGGCTGCTGGCCCTTCCGGACTACCCGGCGCAGGTGAGCACAAGGCAGAGCGTCGCCCGGCGGCTGGCAGGTCTCACCTGGGGTGCAGAGGATCTCAGTGCCGCGCTCGGCGCTCACAAGCACGATGCCGCCGGCTCCCTGACGTTCACGTTTCAGATGGCGCGTTCGTCATGTCTGCTCGCCGCGGCTGCTCTTGGGGTGCAGGCGATCGATGGCGCGCATGTGGAGTTCCGCGATATCGAGGGCCTGCAACGCGAGCTGCAGAGCGCCCGCAGAGACGGCTTCTCGGGCAAGCTGGCGATCCACCCGGACCAGGTAGGCCCCATCAATGCCGCCTTCACGCCGACGCCGGCCGAGAGAGACCGCGCGCGCCGCATCGTGGCCGCGTTCGCTGCGCGGCCCGGGGCGGGCGTGGTGAGCCTCGACGGGCAGATGATCGATCGCCCGCATCTCATTCACGCACAGCGTGTTCTCGAGTCCATCGATCGCAAGGAGGGCAGCTCGTGAAGCTCAGAATCAAGGGCAGCTCGCTGCGCCTGCGCCTCACGCAAGGCGAGGTTCAGCAGCTCGCCGAGACGGGCGAGGTACAAGAGCAGGTGCCGTTCACCGCCAGCGCCACGCTCACATATCGGTTGAAACGCGACTCAAAAATTAAAGATATTACAGCTAATTATATCGGAAACCTCATCGAGATTCTGATTCCAGAGCGCACCTCGAGAGAGTGGTGCGCAACCGATCGGGTGACCCTCGAGCACTCGCAGCCCGTCCCGGGCGGCGAGCTGCGAGTCACACTCGAGAAGGACTTCGCCTGTCTCGCGCCGCGCGCCGGCGAAGACGAGTCCGACAACTTTCCCCATCCGCAGGCGCCGCCCGGCAGCCCCAAGTGTTGATCTACTCACTCGGCTGTTCGATGGCGAGGAGGTCCTCGGGCGTATCGAGATCGAAGGCCGCGCTTTCCATCGGCACACGCACGATCCGGTCCGGATTGCGCCGCAACACAACGCGTGCACCCACGTCGCCGCGCAGCTCAGCGAGATCACTGAAGCACGACCGCGGAAATATCGCGGGAACTCCCGTTGTCCCCCGGTAGAGCGCGGCTGCGATGTACTCCGGTTGCCTGCGCCACGCAGCCGCCAGTCTCCTCAGGTCCTCCGCGGTGACCACCGCCTGATCAGCCAGCACCAGCAGCACGCCGGTGCAGCTCCCGGGCAGTCGCGTGACCCCCGCGCGGATGGAACTGGCGAGGCCCTCGTGCCAGTCGCGATTGATGACGATGGACACCGGGGAGTGTTTGAGCAGGGGGGCCACCGTGTGCAGCAGCGGACGCCCGCCGATGCGCACCAGCTGTTTGGCCGACCCGAAACGAGCCGAGGCGCCGGCGGCCAGCACCATCGCGTGCAGCGCTTCGCTGCCTTCGCCGTGCTCAGCCACGGCTCAGGGGCTCGAGGCGCCTGCGGCCCGCAGCTCGATCCCGGCCGGCAGCTTGCCGCCCACGTTCGCGTAGC
>VBNY01000124.1 GCA_005877705.1 Gammaproteobacteria bacterium | reverse complement strand
GGTTCGCTATGTTCGAGTACTGATGGGTGTAGCCGTGATGGATCATCACGCCGCCCAACTGTTGCATCGTACGGATGGCAGCGATCATAAGGGGCTGTGTGCTTAGCGGAACATCCTGCGGGACTCCGCCGTTGTAGTAGCCGTTGGGGTCGAGATAGCGGGCCGTTATGTGGAAACTGAACGGTATCCCGTTGCTGAATAGCCACTCCGCGGTCTGCAGCAGGGCCGTCGGGTCCGACAGCGGATGGATATCCTCGAGGCGCACGAGCGCACGGTGTTGGGTTGCGGTCGTGGGGGCAAGCGCGTCGAAGAGAAGGTCGCAGAGGATCAGGTAGCGGTCGCCCTCGGACATGTACGCGAACGGGACCTCACCGATGTAGGTGAGATTTCCCGAGCGCACCGCCCACGGAAACGTCGTGTTGTCCGCGCGCACGCACTCGGCAAGCACCATCGCGGGGGCACCGACGGTGGAGTAGCTCATGATGCCGGCCGCATTGGCGCTGTAGCGTTTCAGCCTCTGGGACTTGTAGGTCACCGTAGCGACCGGTGAGGTATCGAAGACGGATGGCATGAAGCCATACCGGGTCGCAAATTGCGGCTGGCTCGAGGTCAGCTGCCAGATGTTGTCGTAGATCCAGATGACGTTGGTCGTTCCCGCGTAGACGTCCGTCAGGAACGCCGCGGGCAACGGCTCGCCGTAAGTTGAGCCGATGTAGATACAGGCCGAGTACTGTTGGAGAGTCCCCGCCGTGTACGACACGACTGGCATGGCCACCCAGGCGCCGAAGTGGCTGGCCAGGTTCCCCGCCATTGTCGCGTAGATTTCGCCCAGCCAGCCCCACGGCCCCGTCGTGTCGTACAACACGAGCGTCGAGCTTTGCGTGCCTAACCCGGTGCCACTGAACGGCGCGCCGGCCGGTGACGGCCCGGCAACGGGGCCACCCTGCGGCACGAAATAGGGATTGGACGGAACGGGGACGATCGACGCCATGTAGCGCTTGAGCAAGTCCAGGAGTGGCGGCACTGGCGGCAGGGGCGGCAGTGGCGGCAGTGGCGGCAGCGTGAGGGCGCGTGCAACACGCGGAAGGCAAGTCTGGGCGGCCAGCGCGCCGGCAAGCAGAAGCAGCTTGCGCCGCTGTTCGGATTGGATGTCTTTCATGAGAGTGGCTCCTAGGTAGCGGGGATCGTGTTCAGACTGCCGCAGTCTGTCCGTTAGCGTGCGCCTCCCCTAGCGGGCGCCGGAAGGGAATTGACTCGGCCGCCGGATAGATGTGGTCAGTCTTGTCCCACGCGATCGCTCGGCCGGTGCGCAGATAGCGCAGATACAATCGGATCGCCCGTGCGGTCGCCGCGAAGTTCACAACGTTAGACCACGCCATGCGTGGTAGGGAGAGCGCGGCCTGTTGATAGCCGTGGAGGCGCCAGACGCAGTACGCTCGTTGCAATACTCGCAGCAGGAGTAATGCAAAATTTACGAGCAACATGTACCACAGCGTCGATCCGCGCTGCACAATCGGCGGGAATCTGTAGGCGTCCGGCCATAACCACTGCATGACCCATACGCTCAGAACGACGCACACGACGACGTAACCCGCTACTGTCGCCAGATTGGTGATCAGTGATTTGCGATCGCGGTACAGCATGTAGTTGGTGCGCCAGTCGGACGACCAGCCCAGGTGGGACCAACCCTGCATCGCGATACCTATTACCCAGCGCGACTTCTGCCGAACTGCGCTGCGGAACGTCGCGGGGAAATACTCGCGGACACCGACGAGCTCACGGACACGACGCGTGCGCCGGCTGCCGGACTCAGCCTCACCTCGGACGACGTCGCGCTCAACTTCGAATTTGACGAAGATCTGGCGCATACCGAGGCGCTTCAGGCGGAAACCAAAGTCGTAGTCCTCGGTGAGCGACTTGGTACTGAAGACCTCGCCGCGGTTGGCGGCAGCGACTGCCGCAAACGCACGGCGGCTGAAAGCCACACCAACGCCTGCGGCCGGCAGGCTTCGATCCAGCAGCTCGCGCACTACCAGGTCCTTGTAGTGCTGCTGTGCAAATTCGTCGAGGTAGTGGCTGCCGGTGAACTCGCGCCAGCGCCGCTCCAGGGATAGCACTGGCAGCTGCACCATGTCCTTGCGCGGGATCAGGTAATTGAACAGCCGGTAGCACAGCGGGTGGATCACATCCTCGCAGTCCTGCATGACGAAGATTTGGAACGCGATGCCTGCTGCGGCCTCATAACGCCGGATGGCGTGATAGATCCAGTTCAGGCAATCGGCTTTGTTGGTCGGTCCATCGTGCGGCACCGTCGCGCGAATGACGCGCACTCCGACCTCCTCGAGCCCATCCACTTCACGTACCGTCGCCGGGTCGTTCGGATATGTCCCCACGAAGATCACGTAGTTCGTGTAGTCGAGCCTGCTGCGGGTGTTCAGCAGCATCTGACGGATGACGCTGGACTCCTGCCATGCCGGAATCATCACGGCGATCGGTTGCTCTGGTCGGGCCCGTAACTCCTGTTCGCGTAGCGCCGGATACCGGGGCACTACAAACAAGCGCTTGTAGAGGACCCGCAGCAGATAACAGATGTCAATGAAGAGGTCGTCCGTTCCGCTGACCAGGAACACCACGCCGACCACCGCGGTCAGTAGCTGGCATGCCACCAACAGGTAAGCGATGGTATCGCTCATGTGGCAGCCCCCTCGACGATGTCTGCGAATGCGGCGACGCTCGAGTGCGGCTACGATCCGTTCAGTCGCGCGGCCATCGCCGTAGGGACTGTGGGCGTGCGCCATGCGCTCGTATTCACCGTCGTCGTCCAGGAGCTGCGCCACGGCCGCGACGATAGCCTCAGTATCCGTGCCGACGAGGCGCGCCGTGCCCGCCTCGATCGCCTCCGGCCGTTCGGTCGTATCGCGTACAACGAGGACCGGCTTCCCCAGCGCAGGGGCCTCCTCCTGAATACCCCCGGAATCCGTGATGATCAGGTATGCGCGCATCATTAAATAGACGAACGCCAGGTACTCCTGCGGCTCGATCAGACTGACGTTGGCGAGGTTGTCCAGGATCGAGCGTACCGGCTGCTGCACGTTTGGATTGAAGTGCACGGCGTATACGATCCGGATATCGGGGCGCTCAGTTGCGATGCGCCGCAATGCCCTACAGAAGCTCGCGAACTTCTCGCCGAAGTTCTCACGTCGATGTCCCGTGACGAGAATCATTCGCCGGTCGTCATCGAGGAATGGGAAGCGTGCGGCAACGTCACGGCGCAGGGCCTCGTCGCAACGCAGCCGCTCGACCACCTGCAACAAGGCATCGATTACCGTGTTGCCCGTAAGCACAACACGCGCAGGATCGGCGCCCTCGCGCAATAGGTTGCTGCGCGCCTGCTCCGTCGGCGCGAAGTACAGGTCGGCGATCGCATCGGTGATTCGGCGGTTCATCTCCTCCGGCCATGGTGACCTCAGGTTGCCGGTACGCAGCCCCGCCTCGACATGGCCAATCGGGATGTGCCGGTAGAACGCGGCAATGCTCGCTGCGAGGGTCGTCGTCGTGTCGCCATGCACGAGGATTACGTCGGGAGCGAACGTATCGAGGACAGTGTCAAGCCCCTGAAGCGCAGCGCAGGTTACGCTGCTGAGGCTCTGCCCCGTGCGCATGAGGTTGAGGTCGAAGTCGGGAACGATGTCGAACAGCTTGAGCACCTGATCGAGCATCTGCCGGTGCTGTGCGGTCACACACACCCGTGGCTGGTAACCAGGGTTCACCTTTAACGCGTGCACGAGTGGCGCCATCTTGATCGCCTCTGGCCGCGTTCCAAATACGCTGAGCACTCTCTTCACAGAACTCCCTGATGTCGATCGATGGACGCTGCCAACGACTAACTCGAACCCGTAGTTCGTGAAAGACCGATAGCAAGCGCCGTGCCGCAAAGGTTTGGCCCGTGCGTACGCCATGACATGACGCACGGCGCTTTCCGACTCCTTGTGATTGCCACTCGTCGGCGACTGTCATAGCAAACTCGGCCTCTGGCGTCGTCGGATGCCGACGAAGCGCTCCCGATTGTTGTCAGGGATCACATCCATCAACGCGATGTTCGGGGGCGAACCGGTGGACCGCCGCGAACATCGTGGACCCGCTAGCAAGGCCGCCTTACCCTCCAGCTCAAGTGCAGCGAGTCCGGCGTCGCCGCGCCGTGCAGGCGGGTACAACCCGCACTGCGGGTGGTTTGTGACCCCAACGAGCCCGGGCGACGGCGCACTGTGAAACCGACTCCTCGCAGCGCATCGCTCGATCGAGAGACACCTCGCCTGACGACTCGAGAGGCCCCTGAGGTGCGCTTCAGAAGGGCGCTCCGCTAGAGGCTGAGTTACGACTGTGTGTAGTCTAGGAACACGCCGTGGCGCCCGGTAGGCGGGTGCAACCCGCAAAGCGGACGGTTCGTGACCTCAGCGACTGCGGCGGGGAACCACGCAGGCCGCGGAACGCGCGAAATGTATGGATGCGAGTTGGTCCGGGCGATCCGCGATCAAACTGAAGGGGCAATCCAGCGGTAGCGGCGGAGCGCGGACCTTATTTTCGCTGCAACGCGGCGCACAGCTCTTGCAGGTTCTGAACTACTTCGTCAGGCGAAAACTCCCACGGGTCAAAGACCCGACTTGGGTCTCTGCGCACCCACGCTGCTTTGAGCCCGTACGCCTTCGCGCCGATGATGTCGAAGGGATTGCCCGACACGAGCCAGACGTTCTGCTTGGGCGTATCTCCGGCCCGCTGAACGAGTTGGTATACCGCTGGATCGGGCTTGAAAGTCTTGATCGCGTCCGCGCTCACAATCATCTCGAAGTACTCGCTAATGCCGGCGTGCTGTAGCAGGGCGCGTACCGATTTCTCGGTGCCGTTGGTGAGCGCAATGATTCTGTACCCGCTGGCCTTCAGCCTCTCCAGTCCGAGCTTGACATCCGGGAAAGCAGGCAAGCGAAGGTACGCGTCAAGCAAAGCACGCTTGTCGTCCTCGCCGAGCTTGACGCCCAGTTGGGCACTCACCTGGGTGAGTGCCTGCGCTGTACACAGGTCGAAGTCCGCGTACTTGCGCATCAGAGCACGCCGGAATGTGAACTCGAGTTGCCTTTCTCGCCACAGCTGCGCGGCGAGCTGCGCGCGGGTGTCGAATGCGTTGCTGAGATGAATGACGATCGCGGCCGGGTCGATGACGGTTCCGTAGATATCGAGTGCGATCACGCCCGGCGGCGCTCGATCTCCAGTGGTGGTCTTAACGGCGGGCATCGCGGTCGCAACCTCTGCTTGCTCGGGAGAGCGATTCTGCTGGCGCATTCAGCGGAATTCGGCCCCGCGCTCGGCCAGCAACTCCTTGAGAATGGATCGGTGACACCGCTGCTCATTCTCGCAGTAGCAGCCCAATGAGAAGCTGGTCTGGCGGGAAAAAGCCGCCAGCAGATCGAGGACTCGCGCCGCATCCGGCCTGTGCATTTCGGCTCGGAATTTGCGCTCGAATGCTTTCCACGAGCGCTCGTCCTGCGAGCGTTGGGCGAGCGCCAGCAGCTCTGGGCTCGGGGCCAGATTTGGCAGCCAGACATCGTAAAAATCGAGCTTCGCTACTTGCGTTTTCGGCACTCCGCGCGGTGGTCTGCGAACAGTGCCGAGCCGCAGGCCCTCATTCGGCCTGCGCGGCGACCCGAGTCGCAACACCACGATCGGCAAGTTCCAATCCCCTACACGGCGCCGTGATCCGCGGTAGTGACCGCGCCCAATTCCTTGAGGAACACCTCTACCTCGGGCTCCGTGCCGATCGTGACTCGGCACCAGCTCTCGTAGGGCGCAAAGCGGCGGCCCACTAGAATGTTACGCGCCCGCATCTGCGCTGCGAACCGCTCGAGCGGCATACCGGTGTCAAAGAACACGAAGTTGCCCTGCGGCTCAGCGTACTTGAGTCCCAGCCGGACAAGCTCGGTCGTGATGCGAGCGCGGCTCGCGAGGATCCGCCTACGGCAGTCCGTGAGAAACGCACGGTCCGCGAGGCTCGCGCGCGCCGCACGCAACGCGAGGATGCTCGGGGTCGTCATGCGGGCATTGGCGATATCCGTCGCGATGTCGGGGCGCGCGATCGCGTAACCGCAGCGCACCCCTGCCATTCCATGAATCTTTGAGAACGTTCTGAGCACCACCAGACGCCGGCCAGTGCCGATCAGGTCGGCCACCGAGCGCAAGTCGGTGCCGACCGCAAAATCCATGTATGCCTCGTCGACGATCGTCGTCACCTGCTCCGGCAGCGATTCCACGAAAGCGCGGATCGCGGTGGCGCCGATCGCCGTCCCGGTGGGGTTATTCGGATTGCAGATGTAGACCGCGCGCGTGCGCTCCGACACGGCCGCGCGCATGGCAGTTAGATCGTGGCGAAACTGCTCGTCCAGTGGCACGAACTTCAGCGTGGCGCCAGAGCGGAGAGCGTAGGTTGCAAGCTCCTCGTAGGTGGGTTGCGCAGCGATGATCTCCCCGCCAGCGCGCCCATGGAGCAGACCGAGCGCGCACAGCAGCTCCCCGGATCCAGTGCCGGTGACGATGCTTTCGGGATTCGTACCTTCGTGCTCGGCAAGCGCGGCGATGAACTGCTGGATGTCGCTGTCGGGGTAGCGGCTGGACTGCGCAATGGTGCTGCCCAACATGGCGCGAGCCGCCGGGCCGGGCCCATAGGGATTCTCGTTCCAGCACAGTACCAGGGCTCTGGGATCCGATGCCGGTAGCGTTCTGGCGGTATTGGCAGCGGAAATCGCTGCGCCAGGTCGCGCCAACACAAGTGCGGAGGCAGTCAACAGGTCACGGCGACTCATGCCCATGGGTTGCGACTCCTGTGGCTTGCCGCCGATTCTACCCCGGCGCTCGGCGGCACTGATGCCTTATATATCAAATGGATACGCTGACATTTGAGTGCTGCCTGCAAAGCGGCGCGATGCACGCGCGCCAATCTGCTCGGGATCCTCGGCGTGAGCTTCTCCTCGGGCTTGTCACGAGAGACCAAAATAGTATAGCTAGGCGACAATGCCGAGGCCGTGCTCGCGAGTGACGGACTGCTGTCGCGTGTTCGGCCGGCACACCAATCATAGGGGGTATCGTGACGTTTCACCCAAGGTCGGTGCCCTACCGGTTTGCCGGCCGTTTGGGGCTGGTCTCAGTCTTCAGCACGGTCCTTCTCCTCGGTTCGTGCGGCAAGTCTGCTCCACCTGCGCCCAGCCCCGTACCGGTTACCGTCGTTCACCTCGTGAATCGGCCGATCACGGTCGCAGAGGAATATCCGGCGCAGCTCGAAGCCTCCAACACCGTGGAAATCCGCCCGCGCGTCGGCGGTGTGTTGGAACGAGCGGCCGCGGTCGAAGGTCAGCGCGTCAAGTCTGGTGAGGTGCTGTTCGTAATCGACCCGCAACCGTATCGAGCGGCGCTTGCGCAGGCGCAGGCGACGCTGGCGCAAGCCGAGGCGGCGCAAGCCCAGGCCAAGCGTGACCTGGCCCGTGCACAGCCGCTATCGAAGCTCGATGCGCTCAGTCAGCGCGAGCTGGATGCAGCCGTCGCCGCAGACGCCGCGACCGCCGCCCAGGTGCGCGCCGCGCAGGCCGCAGTCAGAACAGCCGAGCTCAATCTCGGTTACACCGAGGTGCACGCGCCAATCGATGGCGTGATGAGCCGCGCCCAGATCCGTATTGGCGGGCTCGTGACCGCCTATACGACATTGCTGACAACCGTCTACCAGACGGATCCGATGTACGTGAACTTCAGCATCGGCGAGCTGCGCCTGCTGCAGCTTCAGCGAGAGCTCGGGCGCCCGCCGGATCAACGCAATCCGAGCCGGCGCGCATTCCACGTGCTGCTCGCCGACGGCGAGGAGATTCAGACTCCGGCCCGCCTCGACTTCATCGATGCCGCGGTCGACCTCAAAACCGATACCCTGGGCTGCGTGCCGGCCAGTACGTCAAGGTATCGGTCGAGACCGCTGCGCCCTCGGATGCGCTGCTGATTCCGCAACGCGCGGTGCAGGAGCTGCAAGACAAGAACTTCGTGTGGGTCGTCGGTGGCGACGGCAAGGCCCAACAACGCGATGTAACGATGGGCCCGCGCGTGGGCGCCGACTGGATCGTCGAGAAGGGGCTCGCGGCGGGTGACACGGTCATCGTGGATGGCGTCCAGAAGCTCAAGCCGGGCACCCCAGTCGACACCGCGCAGCAGCCAGCGGTGGCAAAGCGGCCCTCGTGAGCAACTTTTTCATCGACAGGCCGATCTTCGCGACGGTGCTCGCGATCCTGATCACCTTGATGGGATCGATCGCCTTCGCGCTTCTGCCGGTCGCTCGCTTCCCGCAGATCACTCCGCCGAGCGTCGTGGTCTCCGCTACCTTCCCCGGCGCGGATGCGCAGACGATCGAGCAATCGGTCGCAGCGCCGATCGAAACGCAGGTCAACGGCGTTCCGAACATGCTCTACATGGACTCGAAGAGCTCGAACGACGGCACCTACAACCTGACTGTCACGTTCGAGGTCGGCACGGCGCAGGACATCGCCGCAGTCGACGTCCAGAATCAGGTCGCAATTGCGCAGCGGCAGCTGCCGGCGGACGTGCTGCGTCAGGGCCTGACTATCACGAAGCGTCAGCCGCAGGCGCTCGTCTACATCGCGCTCAAGACAACCGACCCCCGCTACGATTACCTGTTCCTCAGCAATTTCGCGGCACTGCAAGTCATCGACTCCCTGGCCCGGATTCCTGGAGTCGGTCAGGTGCAGCAGTTCGGTGCCCGCGATTACGGCATGCGCATCTGGCTCGACCCCGGCAAGATGTCACGCCTCGGGGTGACGACGCAGGACATCGCTAACGCTCTCAACGAGCAAAACGTAGTCGCTCCCGCGGGCATCGTCGGCGCCGAGCCCGCGCCACGCGGCCAACAGATGACGTACACCGTGATGGTGCACGGCCGTCTCGCGTCGGTACAGGAATATGAGAACATCGTGCTGCGCACCGGCACCAACCGGGCGATCGTGCGCCTCAAGGACGTCGCGCAGATCCAGCTCGCCGCGACTGACTACACGCGCTCGAGCCGCCTGAAGGGGCAGCCGGTCGCGATGGTCGGCGTGTACCAGCTGCCGGATGCGAACGCCCTCGATGTCGCCAAGAAGGTGCGCGCGACGCTCGCTCAGCTCTCGGCGCGCTTCCCGAGCGGGATCACCGCCGAGATCCCACTCGATACGACGGAGTTCGTCACAGAGTCGATCAAGGAGGTTGAGATCACGCTCTTCATCGCCGCCTCGCTGGTGCTCCTCGTCGTGTTCATGTTCCTCGAGAGCTGGCGCGCCACGCTCATCCCGATGCTCGCCGTTCCGGTGTCATTGCTCGGCACGTTCACGCTGTTCGTCGGCCTGGGCTTTTCGATCAACACACTGACTCTGTTTGCTCTCGTGCTGGCGATCGGGTTGGTTGTCGATGATGCGATCGTCGTGGTCGAGGCGGTCACCGAGAAGCTGGAAGCCCACGGGATGAGCCCGCGCGATGCAACCCGCGCCGCGATGGCGGACGTATCGAGTCCGGTGATCGCGATCGCCCTCGTGCTGAGCGCGGTGTTCGTGCCGGTTGCCTTCCTCGGCGGGCTGACCGGGCAGTTCTACCGCCAGTTCGCGCTGACCCTGTCGGCTTCAGTGCTGATCTCAGCCTTTGTAGCGCTGACGTTCACGCCCGCTTCTTCGGCTGGTTCAACCGCGCATTCGCCAGCGCCACGCGCGAATACAAGGATACCGTGCGGCGCACGATCCGCAGGTCGGCCGTCGCGCTGGCGGTCTTTGGCGCAGTGGTTATCGCTGTTGCCGTGCTGGTCGAGAGGCGGCCGTCCGGGTTTCTGCCCGAGGACGATCAGGGATACCTGCTCATGGTCGCGCAGCTGCCCCCGGGTGCATCTTTTCAGCGCACCGAGGCGGTGCTGGAGGAGATGCGACAGATCGTGATGCGCCAGCCGGAGGCGCAGACCATGCTCGCGATCACCGGCCTCAATCTGCTTGCGGGCGTGAATACGCCGTACACAGGCTCGGGGTTCGTGGTGCTGAAGCCCTGGTCGCAGCGCAAGGGCCAGGGCAGCTCCGCTCTGGGGCTGATCCAGCGCCTGTCCAAGCTGTTCGGCACGATCCGCGAGGCGAATATCATCGTCGTCGCGCCGCCGGCCATCCCGGGGATCGGCCAGGCCGGCGGTTTCGAATTCATCGTCGCCGATACCTCCGGCGGCAGCCTCGATCAGTTCAATGCCGCGCTGCAGGCGTTCATCAGCGCCGCCAACCGCCGCCCGGAGCTCACCCGCGTCGCCACGCAGTTCAACAACCGCGTGCCGCAGATCGAGTACGTCATCGATCGTGAGCGCGCCAAGTCCCTCGGCATCCCGATCTCGGACATCTTCAACAGCCTGCAGACTTTTCTGGGCGGGTTATACATCAACGACTTCAACCTGTTCGGCCGCACGTACCGGGTCACCGCCGAGGCACAGGACAGTGCCCGCAGCACGCCGGACGCCGTGAACTCGCTCTACGTGCGCACTCAGGCCGGCGACATGGTGCCGCTCTCCTCGCTGGTCACGATCAAGCCGGCGCACGGCCCCTCCTACATCGAGCGATACAACATCTATCGCGCGGTAACAGTCAACGGCTCGCCGGCACCGGGCTACAGTCAAGGGGACGCGCTCAATGCCATGGAGCAGGTCGCGCAGACGTTCGATTAGGCTCTGAATGGCCACATAGAAAACGGGCACGATGAAGATGCCCATGAGCGTCGCCGCCGTCATGCCGGACACGACGGTCGTGCCCAATACCTCGCGCGAGCTGGCGCCGGCACCCGTCGCGATCGCGAGCGGCAGCGCACCCAGAATGAACGCAAGGGAGGTCATTATGATAGGCCGCAGGCGCAGCCGCGCCCCCTCGATCGCCGCCTCCACGATCGACAGACCGCGCTCATGCGCCAGTTTCGCGAACTCGACGATCAAGATCGCGTTCTTTGCCGCAAGCCCGATCAGCATGATGAGGCCGACTTGGGCGTAGATGTCGTTCGCCATCCCGCGCAGCGTCAAGCCGAGGAACGCCCCGAAAACCGCGAACGGAATGCACAGGATCACGGCGAACGGCACTCCCCAGCTCTCGTATTGGGCGGCGAGCACCAGAAACACGAACACGATCGCCATCGCAAACAGGTAAGGCGCCTGGCCCCCGGAGATCTTCTGCTGGAACACCGAGCCGGTGCAGAAGTAG